>JAKJGA010000327.1 GCA_022704645.1 Spirochaetota bacterium | reverse complement strand
CCGGGCGGCGAGAATGAGATCATTATGTTCAAATCATGCTATCCTTTGAGCGAGGTGGGATCCGGCATAAGTGATGAGAAAGCATATTACAATACTATTAGAGATTACTTCGAAAATCACCCGGATAAACTTTTCATTTTAATAACTCCTCCAGGCGAAAGCAATGTTTCAAGTGCAGCTCTAACACGCCAACTCTGCAGCTGGCTGATTGACGAAGAAAACGGCTGGCTCAAGGATTATCCGCATAAAAATGTCGGAGTTTATGATTTCTACTGCACTCTTTCCGAAACGGATTCTCATCACCGTATCAAGAATGGAGCTGTTGAGCATTTTTACTCTTCAGCTTATGACGGAGAATCTCCGTATCATGACGGCGATGATCATCCGAATGCAATTGCAAACCAGAAAGCTGCAAATGAATTTGTTCCTCTTCTTAATTATTTTTATAATAGATGGAAAAATAGGAAATAAAATAAACCAATATTTTTGAAAGGGGAATCTAATGACAGGCTGTTTTAAAATAAAATCATTTATCGTTGTTTTATTTATTATATTTTTCGCATGCGACAATTCCGGCGACTCAAGTGATGACGATTCGGGGAACGGTTATACTGTCGACAATCCCGTTGAAAGTTTCACAAATGCGGACAAACCATCTTCCTTCTCCGTTCAAAGTTTTAATTTTGAAAGTCCATGGGGTTATAAAAGAACTCAGAATGCCGATCGGAAATATCCGATTGTTGTCAATGGATGCTGGGGTGAAGGTCCGTATTTCAGCGAAGATGTTCGAAAAAGATATCCGGCCTTTTATCTTGATTTCAATAATTACTCTACCGATAGTCACGGCCAGACGCTTGCAGACCTGATTGATGAAACAATTAAAGCTGGTTATAGAATAGATACAAACAGAATTTATCTGACAGGTTTCTCTCAGGGCGGTTCCGGAAGCTTTAAACTTGTAAGAGGAATGCATTCAAAAGGTAAATTATTTGCAGCTGTCATTCGCGTAGCCGGTCAAAGCGAATCAATATTATTAGATGCCGCAGTTTTAAAAACTTCAGTCTGGTATCATATCGGATTGAATGATGATTCACTTAGAGTTAATGTTGCCGCAGAAACATACTCGAATATCAAAAAACATTCGGCAAATGCGGGTGCTGTTGAAACAATAGCTGCTGATTCCGTAACAGGTTATTCACGGACTACCAAGACACTAAAAAAAGCAGGTGTTGAATTTTTCAAAATGAGCGAATATAAAGGGCTTGGTCACGAACCGG
>JAKJGA010000006.1 GCA_022704645.1 Spirochaetota bacterium | reverse complement strand
ACGGAAAACTTGTTCTTTCACAGTGCGCATTTATGATGAAAGGTACTGCCGAAAATTATTTCACATCAAATCATCCTGTTTCATCATTCGAATCCGACAGAAAGAATTTTCTCGGAGACAATGAATACGGAACATGGAAGGCTCCTCTTTCTCTTTTGAACGACGAACTTTCAAATTATGAAGCCCTTCGCGGAGATAATATCGGCGCACTTCTTCATCATCTCGGAAAATTTGCAAACGGTGAAACTAAACGCATAATCACTCAGCTTTCACAGACCCCTTCCATTGAAAAGGATATGCCGAACATTAACAAGTTCCGCGATCCAGCTAATGTCGATGCTGCCTTTAATTCACTGAAAATATTCTGGGACGAATATCTCTCAATTCTTCAGGTCAGGACTCCTGATCCGAATATGAACAGTATGGTTAACATCCACAATCCGCGCCAGTGCTACATGACCAAAAACTGGTCACGTGACCTTTCTCTTTACCAGCTGGGCTTCGGCGGACGCGGTCTCGGTTTCCGTGACAGTTCGCAGGACGTAATGGGAATGCTGTCGAATGATCCGGCAGGCGGAAAAGATCTTATCGTCAAACTGCTACATGTTCAGAAACGCGACGGATCCGCAATGCATCAGTTTTTTCCTTCAACAATGGAAGCTACCGTCGGCGATTCTCACGAATTCCCTGACAGACCGCATTTTTACGGAGATGACCATCTCTGGATAATTCTTGCAGTTAATGCGTATATCAAAGAAACAGGCGACATGGACTTTCTTAAAACGGAAATTCCTTTTTACGAAAAAGACGCGGATAAAAAGCCTCTCGAAAAGGGAACAGTGCTCGAGCATTTGAAGCGCGCAATAAAATTCACGTGGGAAAACAAGGGTAAACACGGTCTGCCTCTTCTGGGATTTGCCGACTGGAACGATACAGTAAACCTGCGTACCGGAGCAGAATCAAATTTTGTAGCACCTCAATTCGGAAAAGCTCTTCTTGAAATGATCGACATGATGGAAGCTCTCGGAGATTCTGCGGCAGTCAGCGAATACAGAAAGTACTACAATGAAATGAAAGAAACCGTAAACAAAGAAACCTGGGACGGAGAATGGTATCTCAGATATTTTGACTGCGACGGATCAAAGCTCGGATCAAAAGACAACAAATACGGAAGCATCTATGTAAATTCACAGAGCTGGAACATTATGGCTGGTTTCGCAGATAAGGATAGAGCTGTTACTGCAATGGAATCTGTACGTAAACACCTCAACACTTCTAATGGGATCAAGCTGAGCGCTCCGGGATACAATGGTTATGACAGAAATCTCGGCGGAGTTTCCACTTATCCTCCGGGAGCAAAAGAGAACGGCGGAATATTTCTTCATACCAATCCATGGGCAATGATTTCTGAAACAATAATAGGTAATGGCGACCGTGCCTATGAATATTATAATCAGATAAATCCTGCGTTTAAGAACGAAAAAATTGATGAGTTTGAAGCCGAACCTTACTGCTATCCGCAGAATATTCTCGGCAATGAGCATCCGCAGTTCGGACTCGGAAGAAACAGCTGGCTTTCGGGAACATCTTCATGGACATATCAGGCTGCTACAAAATATATTCTGGGAATTCTTCCTACATACAAGGGACTCGAAATCAATCCTTGTATTCCCAAGAACTGGGAAGGATTTTCAGCTGTAAGAAAATACCGCGGAGCAGTATACGAAATTGAAGTTAAAAATCCTTCGAAGGTCTGCAAGGGCGTTAAAAGCATGACTGTTGACGGCAAAAGCGTTGAAGGAAATATTGTTCCTGTTTTTAAAGACGGAACTCATAAAGTTGAAGTGATTCTCGGATAAAATACAAAACAAAGGGCTGCTACTCAGCCCTTTGTTTTTTTACTGTGCTAAGAATTTCCGTTAAAGCCTTTGACATATCTATCGCAGAAAACGGCTTCATAATCAGCCGGGAAATATCTTTCATATCTGTGTTTTCTTTCATAAGCTCATCACTGTATCCGCTGCATAAAATTACCGGAGTTTCGTTTTTTATTGCATGAATTTTTTCCGCAAGCTGTAGTCCGTTCATTTTAGGCATTGCCATATCCGTTATAACAGCGTCTATGATCTCAGCATTATTTTTAAAATAATCAATTGCTTCCAACGGATTTGTAAATGAAACAGTTTTGTTCCCCATATTTGAAAGAATCTTCTCTCCCACTTTTACAAGCAACTCTTCATCATCAACAAGCAAAACAAGGGCATCTTTTACAGATTCAGGGTTATATTCTTCTGCGGCGACCGACTTGACTCTCTCTGCCGCAAGCGGGAAAAATATTCGGAATGTCGTCCCCATTCCTTCTTCACTATATACTGAAATTACTCCGCCGTGATTTTTCACTATACCATGAATGATCGAAAGACCAAGCCCGGTCCCTTTGCCTTTCTCCTTTGTTGTAAAAAACGGTTCAAATATCCTTCCGACTATATCCTTCGGAATTCCGCATCCCGTATCACTGACTTCAAGGAGGAAATGCTTTCCCGGCAATAGCTCCGGATTCTTCTGTATAAGATATTCATCGATATCGGCATTGCTGGTTCTAATGAGGATATCGCCCGAATAATTCATCGCATGTGCAGAATTTGTACACAGATTTATTATAATCTGACTTATCCCTGCATGATCAGCAAGAATTGTATCTTCTTTGGCGGATTCAGTTACTTTTATAGAAACACTTGCCGGAAGCGTTGCCTTTAATAATATTACAGAATCACGGATTATTCCGTTAAAACTTACAGGTTCATATTTCTTTTCTGTTTTGTATGCAATAGAAAGAAGCTGTGTTGTTATATCACGTGCTCTTCTGCATGCAGTTATTATCTGATTCAGATTGTCCCGGAGATCTGCGTTATCTGTAACTTCATCAAGTGATATTTCCGCAAGACCCATAATGCCGCCGATGATATTATTGAAATCATGGGCGACTCCGCCTGCAAGTGTTCCAATAGCTTCCATTTTTTGAGACTGGTTAATTTTTGCGGCAAATTCAGCTTTTTCAAGTTCAAGTTTTCTTGCGCCGGTCATGTCGCGAAAAACGGCTAACACGTATTTCCGGTTCTCAATTTCTACAGCACTTCCGCTTATATCAGCATAAACCAAATCACCGTCATTTTTATGGATTATTACATTATTCAAAAACCGCATTTCGCCTGATGCCATCTTTCTCAAGGCATTTTCAAGATTTTCGGCATCTTCTGACGGAAGAGCTGATGAAAATGAAAGCAGCGGATTCTCCGAATGATAATCAAACATGTCGGCAAAAGCTTTATTGCAGAATTTGAATTTGCCGCTTTCAAGATTCACAACGATAATTCCGTCGCTCGCCTGATGGAACAATGCTGTAAAAAGATTTTTATTTGCTTCAGCCCGCTTGAAAGATTCTTCGGTTTCCATGCGGCTTTTTTCGAGATTCAGCACATGCTCTTGAAGCTGAGTATAATAACTCTTTTTCAAAGAAGCATCTCCCATCCCCATTATTTTATTTCTCAGACTATCTTTATCACTGATTCCGTCAGAAGGCTGCGGCATACAGTTCCTCTATTTCGGATTTCAATGCCTCGCGCGGATTTGTAACTATACACGCATCTGCAAGAGCATAATCCGCCAGAAGAGGTATTTCCTCTTTTTTTAAGCCGAGTGCTGAAAATCCGTGGCGGATTCCCGAATCGTAACGCAACTCAGCAATGGATTCAGTTAGAGCTTTT
Organism: Spirochaetota bacterium; assembly: GCA_022704645.1. Classification (GTDB taxonomy): domain Bacteria; phylum Spirochaetota; class UBA4802; order UBA4802; family JAFGJZ01; genus JAKJGA01. The sequence continues at coordinate 24,245 of JAKJGA010000006.1, read as the reverse complement.
TTTATCTGAGAGTCAGTCATTCCTTTTGTTTCAATACCCATCGCTGATGCAAGGCCGTTATATTTTTCATGCGCACTTTCATAATTATAATTTACCGCATGCTCAAAAAGAATTGCATTACATTCTCCATGTCTAAGATCGAGAAATCCCCCAAGAGCGTGAGCCATTGCATGAACAATTCCCAGACTCGCGTTTGAAAAAGCAAGACCGGCAAGAAGACTTCCGAGCATCATATTGTCCGCCTCTTCTCCCTTACCTCCGCATTTAATCATTCCGACAAGATTTTTGCGAATGAGTTCTACTGCACGTAAAGCATTTAGATCGGTTATGGGAGAACTTGCATTTGATACATACGCTTCGAATGCATGAACAAGCGCGTCCATTCCCGTTTCTGCCGTAAGTTTAGCATCCATTGTAGAAAGAGTCACGGGATCAATCAATGCGGCGTCGGGAACCAGAATTTTGCTTACAATTGCCATTTTTACTTTTCTTGCAGAATCAAGTATAATCGAAAACTGCGAAATATCAGCAGAAGTGCCGGAAGTTGTCGGAATACAAACCAATGGCGGACCCGGCAGAGGAATTTTGTCTACACCTTCAAATTCTGAAATATGGCTTTTATTGATACATACTATTCCGATTCCTTTTGCACAATCCATCGGACTGCCGCCGCCGACTGCTACAATCATATCGCATGATTCTTTTTGATATATTTCGGAACCTGTCATAACTTCACAGTCACGCGGATTCGGAGAAACATCTGCAAACAGAACATGAGGAATACCTGTATCTCTTATTTGTTTTTCAATAACCGAAACCCATCCCGCATTCACAACTCCCGGATCTGAAACTAGAAGTATTTTCTTCACCCCGAGATTTTTAATGTAACGCGAGAGCATCGGGATAGCACCGCAGCCGAACAAAAATTCCGGCGCAACGAACTTTCTAAGAGGAATAGGAGAATATTCTTTCATATCCAAACCGCCTAACGCATTTTAGCGCGTTAAACGGAATAAGTCAAGAAATGGTAAAATTGAAAATGAAGGCAGTTAGACGAACCTCAGCGGGCCTGTGCGGACATTAGTATCTCATACACCTGCTGAGGGTTTTCAGCATTAATAACACTGTCCTTGACAGCGGGATCTTTCAGGAATGCCATTATATTAGATAGAAGTGACAGATAGTCTTTATGCTGTTTTTCTCCGGCAACAACGAGTATTACCAGATGTACCGGGTTTCCATCCATTGAATCAAAATCAATTCCCTTTTTGGACACACCAATAGCATAGGCAATATCCTTAACTTCAGGAATTTTTGCATGAGGAATCGCAATATTGCATCCGATTCCCGTGCTCATTATTTCTTCACGCTCTTTCAGTGCAGAAACGAGTTTATCTATATTCGAGCATATCTCGGTTCCTTCAAAAACTTTGGCAAGATCCTCAATAGCGACAAATCTATCCTCAGAATCTATTTTCTTTATATAATTTGCACTTGTATACTCGTGAATAGGCTTCATGTTATCTCCTTTTTTTCTTCGGAGCGCTGTTATTAGAATTTTTTATACCCGCGATAAAAATTCCCGCAAGTTCGATAGTCACATTTTTCTTTTCAGGAATGCTTGAATAAATCTTATCCTCGGAAATGAGAGTAACTATCTGCTGACCGACTTTAGCTGTAACAAGCGGAAGTTTTTTTAATTTATAAATAGCAGGAATCTGGTCAACAACCGCTTTTGGAAGTTTGGCTTCCGAAATTTTTGCCATTTTCTTTTCAATAACAAAAATCGTAACAGTCTGTTTATGCTGATTAACTACTTCCTGCTGTGCAGCAATCTTTTTTGTTATTCTTTTTCTGATTATTTTATAAGCAATAAAACCGCCGATTATAACAACGAGAATTATTCCGTAAACTACATAAACCATCATATCTCCTTTGCGCGCTTATAAGCGGCAGTTAATTATTGTTGTCTCAAAAATAGCCGTAGCGCCGAGAGATTCGAGCTCATCCATAACTTTCGGGACAGAACCTTTCTCAACCATCACTTTTACACCAACCCATCCTTCCGTGTCAAGCTTAGATATGGTCGGAGATTTAAAACCCGGTGTAATTTTTTCCGCTGCACCGAGTGCCGATTCCGAAATATTATACTCAAGAATACTGTATCTTTTCGCTGTTAAAACACCTTCAATACGGCGTTTTGCCTTTTCAATGCGCGCATCATTTTTTATGCTCTCGTTTGAAATGAGAACCGTTTCATATTTACCGATATCGCAAAAAACTTTGAGATTATTATCTCTCAAACTGTCTCCGGTCTCAACTATGTCTACTATAGCATCGGCAAGACCGAGCGCAACCATAATTTCGACAGATCCGTTCATTTCAATTACTTCAATATTTATTCCGTTAGAAAGGAAAAATTCACGCGTAATATGAGGAAAAGAAGTCGCAACTCTTTTTCCTTCAAGCCATTTGAGAGAAGATTCCTGACATTCATCGCGGACAGCCACACAGAGCCTGCATCTTCCGTAACCGAGAGATACGACCTCATTGACTGAAGCTTTTCTTTCAATAACCAGATCGCTGCCGGTAATACCGGCGTCTACAACCCCCGACTCGACAAGAACAGGAATATCGTCAGCCCGGACGAATATGAAAACGATGTTCTCATTAGTACATGTAGCATAAAGGTGTCTGTCTTTCTCTCTGAAACTGAATCCTGATTTCTGAAGCAGATCAATAGTCGGTTCTCTTAGTCTTCCTTTGCCCGGAAGGGCAAATCTTAGACGGTTTCTGTCGCTAATCATTTGTTTCCTCTCTGCGCTTTTTCGGTAAGACCGCTCGTTCCATGCCGTCTTTCAAGTTCTTTCCTTATATCATCTAAAGTTATGTTCTTATAACCTGCAAGCACAAAAGTATGAAAAATAAGATCGCAGATTTCATAAATCAGGTGTTCTTTGTCATTCTCAAGAGCCGCTTCACAAGTCTCGGCGGCTTCTTCCGTGATTTTGCTGTTGATTTTTTCTGTTCCTTTTGCCATCAGTGAAGAAACATAAGACTCTTTCGGATCTTTGCCCTTACGGTCTTCAATTGTTTCAAAAAGTGTGCTGAAAATATCCATAAATAATCCTCACTTGAACATAAAATAGACTGCACCGACCATGCAGACCCCTGAATATATATAATTTGTTTTAAACGGCTGATTCATGTAAAAAACTGAAAATGGAATAAAAACCGATAAAGTTATTACTTCCTGCATTATTTTCAGCTGACCAAGCGAAAGCTCAGTATAACCAATCCGGTTTGCCGGAACCTGTATCATGTATTCAAAAAAGGCTATTCCCCAGCTTGCAAATGCCGCGATATACCATTTTGTCCCGTTCAGATTTTTGAGATGGCTGTACCACGCGAAAGTCATGAACAGGTTTGAAAGAACAAGAAGAAATATTGTTTTAAAAAAAACGGAAGACATAAGATTCCTTTAATGCATAATAAATTCAGATTCGATAAAACAAACATGCCCAAAAACTGTAAAGAGAAATTTTACCACGAATCTTCAGTGAATTTTCGACTAATAGTCTAAGCCGCAAATAGAACATATGTTAATCCCGAACAATTTAACTTATTATTCAAAAAGAGACCGAACCAATAAGTCCGGACGACATAAGTCTAAAAATATGGTTAGATAAAATAATTTACAATATATATTTAGAAGTAACATTTCTTTCATCTTTAGTGTTTTAACTTGTATCAACTTCTTTTGGCTTTTATATCAGAAAAATTACTAATGAGTATAATCCCGGAGTTAATAATAAAATGAGAACAATAGTACTCAGTATTTTACTTTTACTTGCCCCATTTTCACCAATTTTTTCAGAAGAAGATTCTGCATCTGATGTCGAAAAAGCGAATGATTCTCCCAAAGATTTCGCAATCAGGTTCAACGCTGACGTCCCGCTTATGATTGTTGACATAAAAAGTGGAAGCAAGGATATGACATATAATTCAAATGCGAAATGGTCAAATGGAATATCCGCCTCTTATAAAGGTTTCGGTTTCAGCATATCAAAAAGCAGAGGATATAATGAAGAAACCGAAAAATATGGAAAAACAAAATCAAGAGATTATCAGCTTTATATGTTTAAAAAACACCTCGGTGTTGAAGTTTATTTTCAAAAAATGAAGGGTTTCTATATTGATAATCCAGGCGACTATAATTATTCCGCCGGGGAAGCCGATACTATACGATCGGATATGAAAACACGTCACATCGGCACAAACGTCTATTATTCTTTTTCCGACAATTTTTCCCTTGCGAATGTATATGACTATCAGAATCCCATAGAAAAATGTGGCGGTTCATTTCTTTTATATACGGGATTCGATATTACAAATATTTCTTCGGATTCCGGATTTATCCCCGATAAAGCAAGAGACAACTTTGATTTTGCGGCAGATGTTAAGAATGTAAACGCAGTAAATTTTTACGCAGGGGCGGGATATACTTATGTATTGGTTCTTTATAATTTTTTTGCTGCGGCATCAGTAATTTTTGCCGGCGGTCCTTCTTTCTCACAGTACGATATGTCAAACAACCGTCCTGATCATAAAAAAGTTTATCCGGTTATTCACTATAACATGAAATATACATTAGGTTATAACGGCAATTCTTTTACCGCAGGCTTTTATGCCTTTTGGCACTCTTCTGAATATGGTGTAACAAAATGTAAAATTCAGATAGACACAGGAAAAGCCGGATTTTTTGCAGGAACACGCTTTTAACCGGACGTTCAGTCTGTTAATATTATTTAATCATTAAATTTAAACTTAAAGAACAGCCCATAATTCTTTAATATATAAATTACGCTTGATATAATTAAACGTCTTTAGTCAAATGCCGGGCATTGTTTATTTTCTGCTCAGTGTATTAAATTTATATTATTTTTGTGACATTTTTATTCTGCTTTGTTGTTATTAATTTGAAGTCTATTACATAAAGGAGCCGTAAGCAGGAAATGAAATTTCTCGTTTTAATAGGTGCCGTTCAGGGACTTTTTCTTTCCTTGGCTCTTTTTTTTAAAAAAGAAAAGCATGGCAAGTTTCTATCACTATTTCTTTTTCTTTTTACAATTGAACTATTTACTGAGTTTCTTGCAATAGACGTTAAATCAAAAGCTGATCTGACATATTTCAACATTCCTGTTTTTCTATTTGAAAACGCCATTTTTCTTCTCTATGGGCCTGTTTTCTATTTTTATGTTTCATTCATTACTGCAGAAAAAGAAAAATTAAAAAAGAAAGATATTCTTCATTTTATTCCTTTTATAATATTTTCTCTCATTCTTACAGGAATTTTCATACACATTGCCTTTACCGGATTAGAAAACTTGAAAGAATCCGAAGATACCAAAGGCGAAATAATCTTTTCAGCAATTACAAATATCTCGTTTTATTTACAAGTCCTTGTTTATATTTATTTCTCACGCCGAGCAATGAGCAGGTACAAAAAACGCATTCTTCAGAGTTTTTCGGACATACATAAAATCAGCTGCAGATGGCTTTCAATTCTGATTTATATGATTTCATTTATATGGGCCGCAACATTTTTCTCGACTCTGTGTTCAATCATGTTCAGCGAAAAAGCAGCAGGAATAACCTTAAACATATTCTTTGTAGCCGTTGTTATCATGTTTTTTTCAATTGGCTATTTCGTTCTTTTGATGCCTGATGTATATGGAAAAATTCATTCAGAATTCAAGGAAGATTCAGTCAAAAATGAAAAGTACAAAAAGAATTTCATTGAGGTTAAAAAGAAAAGGGAGTATATCGCAAATATTAACAAAGCGCTTCAAGAAGATAAGTTATATCTCGAAAGCGAAATTACAATAAGACAATTCTCCGAATCCACAGGCATTCCGGCTCATCATCTTTCTCAGGTTCTAAATGACGCTTTCGGCAAAAATTTTTACACATTTATCAATGAATTCAGGATCGAATACGCAGCCAAACTATTGAGCGAGAATCCTTCAGCAAATATACTATCAGTTTGTTTTCAATCGGGCTTCAATTCAAAATCAGTTTTCAATGATGTCTTCAAAAAATTTAAGGGATTTACACCTTCCGAATTCAGAGAAAAATTTTCTTCAAGAATGTATAAAAAAAGTAAATAGTCCGGCCTTAGAAGTCCGGACGACTAAAAAAACAAAATATGCATGATACAAGTGACACATAAGGCGGTCTCACTTGTTAAAAATATAAACCGCTTATAATTGGAGGAAAAATAAATGAAAAAAATTATTACATCGGCATTTTTAGCTTTAATGTCAGGATGTCTTTTTGCACAGGAAGGTGCCGACGCATTTGAAGGTATGAGCTTATTAGAAACAGTAAAGGCGGGCGGAAATCTGATGCCTTTTATCATTGCTCTTGGGGTAATCGGACTTACAATAATTATTGAACGGGTAATTTATTATTTCAGAAAAGATGCCTGGACGGCAAAAGGCCTGAAAAAAAGACTGGAAACAATTGCATCCAAGTCTACTGCAAAATACAGAGAAGAACTTGAAGATGAACTGCGCGGCGAGTTTCAGGTTTTCGCAAGCTCACTTGAAAAAGGAATGGGACTTCTTTCCGGATGCGGAAATCTTGCGCCGGTATTGGGATTTCTGGGAACTGTTGTCGGAATGATCGGTGCGTTTCAGGCAATTGCAGCAGCTACTACTGTTAACGCAAAAGTCGTAGCTGTCGGAATACAGATAGCACTTATAACTACAGCCGGCGGACTTGTAGTTGCTGCTCCGATTCTCTTTGCTTTCTATGTTTTTACTCACATAATCCAGAACCGTTACATACTCTCAGAAGAGTATATAGCAAAATTGAGCGCGAAACTCCCGAGGATGTCTGAAAAACTTTCAGACTAAGAGGAATAATGAAAGCAAATAGATACATCAAATGCTTTCTGTCACGGCAGAAGGCTCACAGCCCGAAACCGAAAGATTATCTTCAGTTTGAAGCTACTTCAATCGGAGATATGGCTTTTCTTCTTTTAATCTTTTTTATTGTTACGGGTTCATTTGTTGTCCGTCAGGGAATATTCTTCAATCTTCCTTCAAAGACAGCCGGAGCGGTAAAGGTCGAAGAAAGCAATATCGCAGACGTTTTTCCTGCTAATGACGGATTTTATTACGACGGTGATCTTATTAGCAGAGAAAAGCTGAAAGATTCTCTTACAGCAAGAATGAAAAACAATCCCAAAACGATTGTTGTAATAAACATGGAAAAGGAAGTCAGATACGAACGTCTGGTTGACGCAGTCAGCGCAGCGAAGGAAAGCGGAGTAAAGGAACTTTCACTAAAAGATTTCGCGGAGGAGAAATGAGAAACAGATCTACTCTATCGAAAATCAAACAGGGATCATTCGGTGCGAGCATGGCGGATATCGCAATGCTGCTTCTGGTATTCTTCATGTCTACAACGACAACAGAACCTCCGAAAGGTGTTGAAGTCAATCTGCCTAAAGCACAGACTAAAGGAGCCGAACAGGATTCTATTTACATAACAATAGGAAGAGATGAAAAGATTTATTTCGATTCAAAGGAAGTTTCTCTCGAACAGCTTCATGATGAACTTGCCATGAGACAGAATGAAAAAGACCGAAGCGTATCTGTTACTGCCGACAAAGATTTATCATACGAAGCAGTTTCAAAAGTTCTGAATACGCTTCAGGAACAGGATTTTCTTAATGTTCTTTTTATGTCCGAACCGAATTCGGCAGGAGGAGGACAATGATCAGAGGATTACGTAAATTGTATCTTATATTACTTAATATTGATGACAATCATCCGTATCTTTTTTCATTTGTGATTTCTCTTTCGCTTGTGCTGTATATTATTTTCCGTACTCCAAGCGTCGATCTTTCAAGCGCGGATTTGAGTAATTCAAACGATACGATTCAATTTATAGACATTGAACGAATGAGTGCTCCCAAAAGGATTGTAAAAAAGCAGATAAGCACAACAGAAGGAGAAGTTACAGCAGAAAGCACTGACCGTGCAATGGGAACAAATGACGATGCCAATGCAGTCGATATTTCATTTTATCCGAATGTTGCGCCTCCTAAACCAGTCGGAAGACTTAAGAAAATATATCCGAAAAGCGCTAGAGAAGGCGGAATAGAAGCTACTGTAACAACGGAGATTCTAATAGATATCAATGGAAAAGTTATCAACGTCAGAATCATCGGAATCAGGCTTTCCAAGTCCGTTCCTCTCGAAATGGGAAATGTATACAACAGAGACTTTGCATCAGATGCGAAAAAGATTCTGCTCGGCGCGCAATTTTCTCCGCCGATAGTCAACGGAAAGCGTTCTCCAATAAAGATGGAACTTCCATTGAAGTTCAAACTTGAAGATTTATGAAAGGTAAAATGATGAAAAAAATAACAACTCTCATTGGAATCTTTCTTTTCAGTACAATGATTTTTGCTCAGGCGAAAATTTCCCTGAAAGGATTGGTAATCGATTCAATGACCCGCAAGCCGGTTGATATGGCAACGGTTATGGTTCTTGAAACCAAAACAAAAACTTATACAGATGAATACGGAAGATACAGTGTTTCTTTTCCATCCGCCGGAACATATACTCTAATTGTCAAATCAGATGGCAATCAGATTTATCAGGAAAAGATAGTCCTCAGCGCACCTGAAGAAAGAAACATCGTTCTCAAACCGCTGAAAGTTCAGGGCGGTGCGATAACGATCAAGGGCGAACGCGACATACAAAAAACCTCACGCTATACCATGACAGTCAAAGAACTCAAAGAAGTTCCTGCCTCATTCGGAGATTCGATCAGCGCGCTCACTTCACTTCCGAATGTAACGCGTACTGACGGTTTTTTCGGCCCGCTTGTGATAAGAGGATCAGATCCTAACTATAACGGTTACTTTATTGACGGAATTCCGATATACAGCCCTTACCATTTCGGGGGGCTTCACTCTGTAATTAACAATAATTTGATGTCAGAGATAGATCTGTATTCGTCAGCTTTTCCGGCACATTTCGGTTATGCTCAAGGTGCGGTAATAAACGTAAACACTGTTGATGATGTAAAAAGGACAGGCGGATTTGCCGACATCTCATTGCTTTCTTCGGCGGCTCTCGTTCAGACACCTTTTCTTGAAAAATATTATGAAGACGGAAAAGAAAAAACCAGAAACAAAGGTTATTTAATTGTATCCGGAAGAATAGGATATATTTCTGTTTTTGTTAAAGCCGCTGAGGAAATTTATAATCTTCTGGGAAAAGATGTGAGCGCACCTCTTCCATACTACGGTGATTATCAGCTGAAATTCAAGTATTTTCTGAATGATCAAAACTCACTAACATTTCTTGCTTTTGGAAGTTATGATAAAATTGACGCAACTCTAAAAGACGACTATTTAGATCCGGGCGATGATCCTCTTTGGGAAAATGCAAACTACTATGAGAACAAGTATTCTCATGGACAGGGTTTAACGCATACTTATACCCCTAATGATTCACTTAAAAATTCCATTCTGCTTTTCAATTCACTACAAATATCTGAAACTGTAATGCGGATTCCGAAATCATATGATTCATTGCTTTCCGAGGGAATTAATCCGAAAACCAAGCCGCTAATAACGGGTCTCAAAGAAAATATTTCCGTGGATCTTATAAAGGAACATTTGAAACTTAATGCCGGGGCAGAAATTACACACTATTATTTCAGTACCAGCGGGAAGAGTTTCAATCAAAAAAATGATCTGGATGAAAATGCAGGTCTTAATCCCGGAGAAACAGGCAATTTTGAACTTGTGGATCTCGGTTATAAAATTCACAATCAGACAGTAGCCGGATTTGCCGAAACTAAGATCAACGCGGGATGGATTGAATTCGTACCAGGCATTCGAGCCGATCATCTGTTTAGAACAAACTCTACAGTCATAGACCCGAGAGGAATGCTTGCAATTAACTTGCCGACAAACACAACCGTATCTTTTGCAGGCGGAAGATATTCATATTTTGTTCAGACATCATCAGCTCTTTTTATAGTAATGCCGCATATTGCTAAAGCTGAATACATCGATCCGATGAGAGCATACCATTCTTCAGCAGGCATCGAACAGAAATTCGGAGATTACAGCATTAAGGCTGAAGGCTTTTATAATGTCTTTAAAGATGATATCACTCTTCACAGATGGGATGATGACGGAACTGAAAGATACTACGCGAATGTCGGAGAACTCCGCACACGCGGAATAGAATTGATGTTAAAAAAAGACATCAAAGAAACTGAAAACGGATTTTACGGCTGGATCAGCTACACCCTTGACAAATCACAGTATAAAACAAAATCGATGACAAGTGACCCCGAGAATTATGATGAATGGTTTGATTCGGCTTACGACATGACTCATGTTGTAAAACTAGTTGCGGCGTATAAACATAACCGTCACACAATCTCCGCACGTTTTCAGTATAACTCATCAACACCTTACACTCCGATTGTTGCCGGAATTCAGGATACCAAGTATGTTGATCCTGACGATCCTAACCACGAACGATGGGTACCTGTTTCCGGAGAGAGAAACTCAAAGCGTTTTGCTTCAAATTCAAGACTCGATCTCAGATATTCTTATAAGCAGAATTACGAATGGGGTTACTTCAACTGGTATGTAGAACTGATCAATGCAACAAGTTCACTTGAAGAATTTCTTTCATGGGATTACCGGTATGACTACGGAATTGCAAATCCGGAAATTCGCAGACAGGGTATTCCGATTCTTCCGAATTTCGGAGTAGAAATCAAATTCTAATGGAGACAAAGATGAAATACATTTTAACAACAGCCGCGGTCATTATTATATTAAATGCCTGCACTTCTTTTCATAAAACAGGAATTACATCTGAACCGCTTGCCGGAAAAACCATTTCGGAAAATCTTGGTCAGACAGAAGGAAGCGATTTAACTTTCAGATTTCTTTGGTACATGATCGGAATGCCCGATTTTGATTCTGCAATGAAAAGAGCAAAAGAAAGCAAAAAAGCCGATGCGGTTATCAATGCAGAGGTTAAAGAAACCAGATACTCTTTTATACTCTTTTCAGTAGACAGTATAAATATCAAGGGTGAAGCCGTTAAGTTCGCACAATCCGAATCAAAAGACAAAGCCAAGGGGAAAAAGTAATGAAAAAAATATATCTTATCCTGTCTATTTGCCTGATTTCGGCATGTACAAAAAACGTAAAACTTATAGATTATAAAGATTCCGCAAAACCGATGACGTCGCAAAACTACGAAGTAATTGCAGAAAGCGAAGGATTAAGTTCATCTTTCAAGCTTTTATTTTTTGCCAATCTGTCAGGCGATGAAGCGGATATAACTAAAGCCGAAGAATACGCCATATCACGTGAAGCCGCCGACAATTTAATCGGCGTAAGCTACTATGAAGAAACAGTATACATGCTGCTTGGTAAAGTAAAAGCCTATTACGTTAAGGGAACAGCCGTAAAATACAAATAATTTATTAATCTGCAAATAAAGGCTTCGACATCAAACGAAGCCTTTATTTGATTTTAATTCCGACACCTTTGACTGTTGCCCTGTACGATACAGCGAACAGTATTAAAATCAAAAGCAATGTCATCATAGAAGGAAACAGCCCGGGAAGAGAACCGCTTCCGATATAGACATACCGTGTATAAGAAATCATTACAGCAAAAGGATTATAGAAACCAATCTGGCGGAAAATACCTGGTAAGGTTTCTATATTAAAAAAGACTCCGCCGAGATACACTAGCGGCGAAAGAATCAATATTACAATAAAATTCGATTTCTCAACCGAATACATATAAATTCCGGTGAGATAGCCCGCAAGTGAAAGGATCAGAGAAACTGCAGCTACCGCCAGCCAGAAGAACACAGGATGGGCAATTGAATATCCCGAAAAAAGTCCGGCCGCAAGATATGTCATTATGCCGACAAGAAATCCTCTCAGCGCTCCGGCTATAACAAAACCTCCGAGCCTGCCCAGGGGTTTCATCGGGAAATAATTGAATTCTTTAATTGTGTCCTGATATTTCATCATTATAATTGAAAACACAGGATTCTGATACGCTGAACTCACCACAGCGGAAAATATCAATCCCGGAGTTATGAAACTGATATAATCAAATCCCTTAACGGTTTTGTCTCCATGCCCTGCGAAAAATCCGGCAAAAATACCCAGAAAAAGAATATTTGAAATAAACGGAGCAACCAGAGTCTGAACTCCAATCAGCATAAAACGTTTTATTTCTCTTATTACAAGAGTTTGAAAACTGATATAGTATCTTGCGATAATTTCTTTTGAATTCAATTTCTTCCCCCTTTTTCTGTCAGACGGACAAAAAGTTCTTCAACACCCGGAGATGAAATATTCAGATCATCAATTATATCTTGTATCTGACCAAGGGATGAAATTAATTCCGGAATTCTGCTTTTCGGAACTTCTAATATTTTATTAGCACCCTTGTTCTCTTTAATCATTGAGGAATCAATAATTTTTGACATATCATAATTAACCGAAAGCTTGACTATTAAAAAATCACCTGCCATTTTGAGAAATTCCTTTTTCGGTTTATCCGCAATCAAACGGCCTTCATCTATCAAAAGAATACGGGAACAAAGTTCTTCCGCTTCTTCAAGATAGTGCGTCGTCAGAAGAATGGTCATTCCTTCTCCGTTCATTTCTCTGACAAACCGGTAAAGATCATGCCGCAGATTTATATCGACTCCGGCAGTAGGTTCATCAAGAATAAGAATTTTCGGTTTGTGAAGAAGAGCCTTGGCTATCAGCAGTCTGCGTTTCATTCCTCCTGAAAGACTGCGGACGACTGAATTCATTTTATCGGTAAGTGAAAGACGTTCGGCGATATAGGCTATATATTCACTATTACGGCGCATACCGTAATAGCCCGACTGCAGATTAAGAATTTCTCTAACGGTAAAAAAATTATCAACAGCGATTTCCTGAGGCACAATTCCTATCGCGGTTTTCATTTCAACTCTATTCTGGTCAATATTATAACCGGCAATGCTGACATTGCCCGAATCACGTACGACGACTCCTGAAATAACATTTATCAGAGTAGTTTTACCGGCACCATTCGGACCTAGAAGTGCAGCAAATTCGCCTTTCTGCAGTTCAAAACTTACATCATCAAGAGCAAGCTTGCTGTTTTCATTATACTTTTTGGATAGATTTTCGACTTTAATCATTTGTTCTCCGGAAGCAGCATTCATTCAAGCGGTTAAAAACCAAGTTCTTCTTTTACTATAACAACATGTACGGATTCCTTTGGAAAAGATCTGTGAAGTACTGTGGTTACTCCGCATATCCGGTTTTCCGATGAACAGTCAGAACATTCACCTGTTATCGTGCATGGATTCTTTGTATCAAAACGGATGTTGTTCAAAACAGAAGCCGTATTCTTCTGCCGGTCAAGAGCGGTGATTAAATCATCAGTTATTTTTGTCCATGATGTAACCACTATTCTTGTTTTCGGCCCATAAGTCATTCCGCCGCAGCGGTTTCCCCACATATCTATAAAAGTCAACTCTCCTGTTTTAGTCACGGCATTGCATGATGAAACAAAATAATCCGCACCAAGAGCGCTTAACTGAAGCAGTCTTTTCTGTTCAGTCGAAAGAGTTTTGTCGTTTCTATCGAATAAATTCGTATATTTTTGTTTTGTAAATTCGTCAAAAAAACCAATCTCTTCAAGAGTTCTCGAACCTCCGAAACCTATTGAAGAATCAACCGGAATTGTTTTAACAAGATAATCAAGTGCGTCTTTTGCAGAATCTGCAACATGAACAGTAAAGAAATTTTTGCGCAAAGCATGAACCGTTTTTGATATAATAAGTTCTTTAAGTCTGTTTTTTTCGTTCATTGGTTTTCCCTATAATTATTCACATCAACACATAAACCAAGAGATGATAAAGACTGATTGATTTCGTCAATTTCATTTTTTTCCAAAGGATTGCCGACAACTTCTGTTTCCACAATTTCCAGAAGAGAAATTTCAAACTTTTTTGAAATCAGAATATTAGATTTATCCTCCGCGTCGGCAAAAGGGAGATTATCATAAAGCAAAACTCCTTTGGCCTCATCAATATTATCTACAGGAATTCCTGAAGGTAAATTTTTCAACGCATAATCTTTTGTAAGCTTGCCGATTGAATTAAGCATTATGCGGAATTTGCCTGTTTTGATAAAAAGAAGTTTCCGTTCTTTTTCATATTTCTCTGTAATAAGTTTTACGGTATTTTGATAAAGGACATTCTTTATTTTTTCTACAAGAATATCTCCGTCAATCGGCTTTATGATATAATCGTTTCCGCCGGCCTTCATTCCTTCCATTACATCATTTTTTGCATTTTTAGCGCTGATAAATATAATCGGAATGTTTTTAAACCGTTCATCAGCTTTCATACGGGCTGCCAGGTGAAAACCGTCTTCATCAGGCATCATTATGTCAAGAAGAGCAATATCAGCTCCATATGATTCAAGTCTTTTCCAGAAATCGGAAGCATTTTCAGCAACAGTTGTCTTAAAATCAGAAAGGACATCTGAAAGAAGAAACCTGTTAGCATAAATATCATCTACAGCGAGAATTCGGATTTTTTTGCTATTCATCATTTGCACACATCCTTTCAATTAAATTTATAAGAATCTGATCATCAACCGGTTTTGAAACATAACCGCTGAAACCCTTGTCCAGAATTTCCGATTTTTCTTCTTCCATCGCTCTTGCCGTAACTGCTATAACCGGAATGGAATCATATTGTTTCATCCGGCGGAAAAGCCGCAGAGTTTCAAAGCCGTCAAGTTCGGGCATCATAATATCCATCAAAACAATATCCGGAGTCCAGGCTGAGACTTCATTCAAAAACATTTTTCCGTCAAATGCAAATCTTAAATCATACCGAGACTCAAGCATCAAAGAAAAAGTCATTCGGTTTATTTTTTCATCATCAACAATATAGATTTTTCTTTTATCCGAATATTCAGGCACATCTGCTTTATCAGCTGTCTCGATGCTATTCCACGAAGCCCCTTCTCCGTACGGAAAAGAAAATATAACTTTTGTTCCAACGCCTTCAACACTGCTCAACACAATACTTCCTCCGATAAGATCAGCCATCTTCTTTGAAAGAGGAAGACCAAGACCGCTTCCTGAATGTTTTTTTGTCATTGGATGGGCAATCTGATAGAACTGATCAAATACTTTATCAATTTCTGATGCCTCAATTCCCTCACCGGTATCTTCAACTGTTATTACAGCATTTAAACTGTCCGATTCCACCGTAATCTTAATAGATCCTTTATCTGTATACTTCGCCGAGTTTCCGCAGATATTTGTCAAAATCTGAGTTACCTTTGAAAAGTCCGAGTTAACGTTAACCGGAACATTATCTCCGAATACATACTCAATATCAATCTGCTTTTCAGCAGTCAGCGTTTTTAATATTTCAACCTGTTGACTGACAAGTTTTTTCAGATCAAACATGGAAGGATTAAATTCCATTTTACCTGCTTCTATCTTGGCAATATCAAGAATATCATTGATGAGAAGAAGCAGCCGGTTGCCGCTTTCGTTTATCAAATTCAAACCTTCATTTTGCCGAGCAGAGAGATTTTCACTTTCTTTCTTGGCAAGCATCTTCGATATTCCTATAATTGCATTTAATGGCGTTCTGAGTTCATGGCTTACATTCGCAAGAAAACGGCTTTTTTCTACATTCGCAGCATTAGCGGAACTCCTTGCTATTTTAAGCTCTTCAGCTGCAAGTTCGCGCTGAACAGCAACTCCGAGAGCCGAAGCAAATGAGGATAAAATATTTTTTTCAGCCTCACTCCATATTCTCTCTTTTGTACAGTCATCAAAACCCACAAATCCCCAGAACTGATTATTCAAATGAATCGGAATTATCACAATTGATTTAATTCCCTGGGGCTCAAGAGCATCTTTCAGCTGACTTGTAAAAGAACTTACGATTCCTGAAAAAATACGCTTTCTTAATCCTGCATTAAGAAGTTCTGGAACAGAATCAAGCGGGATATATGTCGTATAAGGAGAACCCATTTGTGAAGGAATTTCGTCTTTTGTCCATTCGTCAGTCTGAGTTGAAAAAAGATTACCGTCATCAGCACTGTAATTTCTAAAAAGATATACTCTGTCCGCCCCGGCCGATTTACCTATCTCTTCCAGACAGAAAGGAATTGTTTCATCTACGCTGTCAGAATAAAAAAGCTGCTCAATGCTCATCGCAACAGCAAAAAGAACTTTATCCTTGCGGCGAAGTTCAGTTTCCATTTTTTTACGTTCCGAAATATCCCTGAAAAAACCGGTTATTCCGATTGCTTCTCCGTCTGAACCGAAAAGGGTACTTTTATGTGTTTCGATCCATTTTTCTCCGGACTCGGTCACGATTAAATCTTCATGAGATTTCCTGCCGCCTGAATTTATAATTTCCTCATCATCCTTAAAATAAAAATCAGCTATATTTTTAGTAAGAAATTCATCGGCAGTCTTTCCTATAATTTCTGATTCATTAAGTCCGAAAAATTCAGTGAACATATTGTTTACAACTTCAAATTTTCCTTCTTTGTCTTTCATCCACGCCAAAATAGGAAGATTGTTGATAAGCGCCTTTTTCTTCTCTTTGCTCATTGTGAGTTCGAGCTCAATTCGTTTGGTTTCACTTATGTCAGTATGTGTTCCGACTATTCGAAGAGGTTTTCCGTCTGCAGTTTTTTCTACCACACGGCCCCGCGTCAGAATCCATTTGTATTTTCCATTTTTGCATAAAAGCCTGTGCTGGCATTCGTATCGCGGAGTTTTACCTTTTATGCACCGCGTCAACGCGCGGCGGATATCATTAAGATCGTCCGGATGAACCCGGCGCTTCCATTCGCTAAGACGATTTTTTATTTCATCATCCTTATATCCAAGCATGCTTTTCCAACTGCTTGAATAGAAAACAGCGCCTGTTTGGAAATTCCAGTCCCAGACTCCGTCACCGCTGCTTTCAATCGCGAAAAACCACCTTGAGTCACAACTATTATCAGAAGTTTCCATTTAAACATTATCTCTCAAAAAATAATTAATTCAAGTTTTTTTCAGACAAGGTTCAATTAACTCATTAAATAATTATTGACTAAAAACACCTCAAACGGACTTTTCATTTATGAATAAATTAACAAGCCGTCAGAGAAAAGAGCTAAGATCGCTCGCACATCACATGGATTCGATAGTTAAAATCGGAAAACATGGAATAACAGATCAGTTGATAAAAGCTATAGGGATAGCTCTTGAAGATCATGAACTAATCAAAGTTAAGTTTGTCGACCATAAAGATGAAAAGAACAGCATGGTGCCTCAAATAGCGGAAAAATGTTCTGCGGAAATTGTCGGAACTATAGGAAATATTATCATACTGTACAAAGAAAACGCTGATCCGGAAAAAAGAAAAATCAAAGTTTAGCTCTAATATTCAAGAGCCATTACTGATTCTTCCTCTCCGTCAGATCTCTCAAAAATCAAAACGTTATCATTTATAAAAATGTAGTTAAATCCGTTTGTGTTAAGTCTCCAGACTTCACAATCGGAAAACGGAGAATACCCTTCATTAGCGGAGCTTTTTATCATTATTGAATCGTCGACATATGCCCAGATGTAAACAGATCCGCCTATCGCTGAAGGTTTGACGGGGGCGCAGAAAAATTCCGAACGGTCATCAAAAACTAAATACGTCTCCCGATCCGCGATAAATCTCCGCTTGCACAATAGTTTTGAAAAAAAATCCCTTTTGCCTTTGTCATTCAAAAGCAGATATTCTTTAATCAATTCGGCGTTTCGTTTTTCTGAAAATTCCGAATAAGCAATCTCAGTTGAAGATCTCAAATCGGAAAAGAAATACTCGCACAGAAAACCAAATTGGAGCTTTGCAGCAAAGATAAATGCTGCTGCAGCCGACAAAATTAAAAGTACGAGAATTATTTTGACCGGTTTGTATTTATTAAATAATTTCACAGAGTTTTAAACTTCCTCGTTTTATAATACTCTTGCTGATGCTGACCTGCTTTTTTCAAATAATCCCTGTATTTTCCGCAAATTTCCGGAAATTCCGCAGCTATATTGTTTTTTTCCAATGCATCTGCATCAGTATCATAAAGCTCTTCCTTTCCGTTATCGGAAAGAATATACTTCCATTTGCCGTCCCGAACTGATCTTTTTATTTCATCCCAGTCCGTATAAGAAAAAGCCATTCTTTTTTTATGCTTTGATATTAGAGATATTCCCTGAAAGTTATCTTCCTGTTTTATCCCTGCAAAATCAAGAGCAGTCGGAAGAATATCAACGTGGCTTGATACTCCGGGGTATTCTATTCTGCGTTTAAAAATATTCTTCCCATAGATTATAAAAGGAACATGCACGTTCTCATCATAGACATGAATGGCATGAAGATAATTTCCGGGATGCTGGTAAAAAGCCTCTCCATGATCGGCAAAAATAAAAATTAAGGTGTCTTCAAGAAGTCCGCCTTTATCAAGAGAATCAATGAGCTCGCCGAGACAATAATCTGAAAAATGAAGCGAGTTCACATACTGCATCCAGGTCTTTTCCTTTTTGCCCGAAGCTTTTGCAATCTGGTTTTCAGAATAAAGATAAAATTCCTTAAATGGGAAAGTATACGGATGATGAGGCAGAAGGGGAAATATTGCAGCAAAAAAAGGTTTATCTTTTTCTTTTCCGGAAAAATCGACAAGAGGCTTTATCATTGCTCTGTCATCAAGACTATACGGAGTTATAACTTTATATCCTCCGGGTTCAAGAGTTTTAATATCACGGATGATATCTATCTTTCTGTCTTTCAAATAACCTATATGATTAAAATTTCTCAAATCACCTGAATGCAAAAGAGCCGTTCTATATCCGTTTTCCTTAAATATTTCAGGCGCTGATTTAAAGGGAATTTTTGAATCATGCATCGGTATCCACATCTTTTTCAGAGGATTATAAGCAGATGTAAAAACATTATAAAGTGCATTAACAGAGAGCGGATAATGCGCATAATGACGCTTAAAGCTGATGCTGTTTTGCGACAGTTTTTCCCAAACCGGCATTACAGGCTTTCCGTCAACTTTCATTCCGATATAGTTTTGTGCGGTAGACTCAAAAAAGTAAAATATTATATTATATTTTTTCCTGCGTATATTGAGATCAGGAACAATTCCCGGTTCGTTTATGGATTCAGAATTCAAAAAAAGTTCACCTTTCGAATCATTTTTAATTAATGACTCATCCTCGGGCTTTTTCATCATTGATGATGCAAGAAAAATAACAGGATTTTTTGACACTGTACCGTAATCAGGATTTTCAAAAAGATCTTCTTTGGGCGCAGATACCAGACCGAATGTAATACCGAAGAATAACAGCGGCAGAATAAAATACAATATCAGACTATAAAGCATTCGCTCGATACGCTTAATGGTAAAACAATAAACTGCAAACATCAGAACAAAAAGAATCAACGACAAATAGACTCCGGTTCCGATTTCGTGCAATGCAGAATTCATTATTTCATTTGAATAAGTTGAAAGACCTTCACCTAAGGCGGAAATCTGAAAATATTTTTCAAAGACGGAATAATATCCCGCGTAAAAAACAAAAACAAGCGAGAATGGAATAAAAAGAAAAGCTTCAAAGAGTCTTATCTTTTTCTTAAATACCAGCATAAACGAAAAGGTTATAATGAATACACATGCAAGAAAAACAAGATCATAAAGAATTGATTTTGAAAAATATACTGCAAAATCAGCATCAGAAAATGACGCCGAAATAAGACCAAACAGAATTATTCTGAAGGCGAACACAGCAGAAGCGCATAATAGTAAAAATTTAGACGCACGAACAAACTTATTTCTGTATTTTTCGGCAAACATATCAAACTCCAGACTCCAATAATGGCGGATGCAGACATTTCTTCCGGCGAATATCTTTTTTACAATAACAAAAATTGTTCCATATTACAGAATGAATTGACTTGATCCGATAATAATAATACAAATCTGCCATGAAGTTTTTAATTCACATTTTATTTCTATTATCAGCAACACTCGTTTCCGCACAGGAATCATACGAACCGCTTATTAGTTCCGGCAATTATAAGGATGCCTATGCGCAGATTAAAAAGCGCCTCGAAGAAATATATTCATCAAAAGTTGACGACAAACGCATTCCGAATGATTTCATCAGTTTAGGGTCAGCCGAAGAAAGAATAGACCTGAACAGGCTGTTTTCCGAAAGAAAAGCCGAGCCTTATTTTATAGAAAATAATCCCGAACTGTTCAAGCTTCACCGCTTTGCAGGTTTATGCGCATACAACCTGCGTGAATATGATTCAGCCGTAAGTCATTATTATCAATGCTTCAGATTCAAGGAAATTGAATTTGTATCGGATTCTGCCGTTTTTTATGAACTCTCGCGCGTATACAAAGAAGCGGGATATTTCCGTGCATACCTGAACTCTCTTGAACAGGCCTGTTCTCTTGACAAAGCCAACGCAGAATATGCTCTCGAGCTGGGAAGGGCTCTTTATGCAGGGCGCGACAAAAAGCGCAGCATACTTTATCTTGAGAGATATCTTTCAATAAAGGGCAAAGCGGAAGACCTTAACGACTACATTCTGCTCGCAAATCTTCACTCCGATATTAACAGATATCTTGCAACAGCGGATTATTACCGCAAGTATCTTGCAAAAAAAAGCGACGATGCACCGGTAATTTATGCGCTTGCTTTCATCTGCTACAATAATGTCGGTTCACTGGATGAAGCTCTTGCCCTGTTTAAACGTGCGCTTGAACTTCTTCCGGGCGATGACATTCTCCGCAGACACAAATGTAATGAATACAGCGGAGATATACTTTACCGCAATCTCAAATTTCAGGAAGCATTTGAAGCATATTCGCGCACCGTCGAATATGAAAACAAAATAGATTCGGCAGTTAAACAAAAAAAAGATGAAATTATTGATATGAGAAAAACCGCCCGTGAACTCAAGACATCTCTTCTCAAACAGAAGAATTATGAAAAATTCAAAGAATATCAGCTTCTGGAAAGAAGAATTGAAATCATGGAATACGAACTCATTCAGCAGAATTATGAACGAAGAAAGCTTTCAAGCGGAAAAGTGCGGTGGAATTCGGCCGAAATTCTTGAGAAACTTGAAAGAAACGAAGAGGCTATAAAATATTATCAGGCATCAGCGGATTTCGACTATAAAGCGCCTCAGGCAAGAGAGAGAATCATAAAATTACAGTTGAAAATAAAAAGAGGGTATTAAAAAATTGTACCATAATACGAGATTTTCAGAGGTATTTGATGTCAGGTCATAATAAGTGGTCTACTATTAGAAGAAAAAAGGGCGCCATTGACGCGAAACGCGGCGCAATATTCACCAAGATAATCAGGGAAATAACTGTTGCTGTTAAAAACGGCGGCGGATCTGATCCTGAATCGAATCCCCGACTTAGAACCGCAATACTTAAGGCTAAAGAAGCCAATATGCCTAACGATAATGTCGAACGCGCAATACTTAAAGCCAGCGGAAAAATGGAAGGCGTTGTATACGAAGAAATCCGCTATGAAGGTTATGCCCCGGGCGGAGTTGCGATGATGCTGGATGTTATTACGGACAATAGAAACCGTACATATCCGGAAATACGCAATATTTTTTCCAAAAACGGCGGCAACCTCGGTGAAACAGGCTGTGTCGGATTTATGTTCGACAAAAAGGGCGTTATTACCATCGAAGCCGGTCAGACAAATGAAGATGAGCTCATGGAACTTCTTCTTGATTTTGACATTGAAGATATTTCAGCAGAAGATGACGGTGCGCTTACAATTAAAACATCACCGGAATCATTCAATAATGTTTTTGAAGCAATAAATTCCAAATCATTCAAAACCGCCTCTGCTGAAATCACATATATTCCTCAGACAACAGTTGAGCTTGACGAAAAGAAAGCACAGCAGTGTATGCGTCTCACAGAACAGCTTGAAGATCATGATGACGTTCAGAATGTTTACGCCAATTATGAAATTTCGGATGAGATAATGGAAAAACTCCAGTAATGCGGGTTCTTGGAATTGATCCAGGTTTTGCTATAATCGGATGGGCGGTGATCGAAGACACCGCCCGAGTTATTGATTACGGCACCATAGAAACTGACTCCTCTCTTTCAATATCCGAGAGGCTTTTTATAGTTTACACCGAAATTTCGGCAGTAATAAAGCGTTATAGACCGGATTCTGCGGCAATTGAAAAACTTTTTTTTGCGAGAAACACCACAACCGCGCTTGACGTATCGAAAGCAATCGGAGTAATATTACTGGCATTTCAGCAGAATGCTTTATGCTACAGCGAATATGCTCCGGTACAGGTCAAACAGGCTGTAACAGGATTCGGAAGAGCGGACAAGAAACAGATGCAGTGCATGATTCAGAAAATATTTTCACTGAAGGAAACTCCACAGCCGGATGATGCTGCGGATGCCGTAGCAGTTGCATTATGCGGATCGATCGGAAACGGAATAGTCAAAAGAATGGCGGCAATCAGATGAAATTATTCAAAATTAATAAATTAATTAATTTTTTTAACAAAAATAAAAACAAGCCTGAACCTAAATTAAACGGTGAAGAAGAATTTCTTTATGAAATCGACAAAGAAGCCATAAACAATTATCCTCTCCTTTCTTTCACGGGCAAAATAAGACTTATAGAAACTTATCATGACCTTCATCATCTCGATAAAATTAAATCCGGAATGACAATCGGATTTGACAGCGAGTCGCGTCCCAGCTTCAACAAAGGCGAGCATTACCCCATTTCCCTGATCCAGCTTGCGACAGAAACCGAGGCCTTTCTTATCAGAATAAATAAGCTTAACTATCCGCCCGAACTGACACGAATTTTATCCAATCCTTCGATAACAAAGATCGGTCTTGGATTAAAAGGAGAATTGCGCGATATTGAAAAATATTCATCTTCAAAATGCGTGTCCTTTGTCGATCTTGAAACAATTGCAAGAAAGCTTAGATTCAAACAAAGAGGAGTACGTGCTCTCGCAGGTTTTTTCTTTAAGGGAAGAATTTCTAAAAAAGCACAGAAAAGCAACTGGGAAAAGTTCAATCTTTCCGATTCACAGATTCTTTATGCCGCAACTGATGCTTGGGTGGTTTTAAAAATTTACCGCGAAATGATGAAACGGAAATTCATTTAGAACTTATAATCACTCTTTTTCAAGAAAAACATCGGTTTCCTTGTCAACGTAGCTTCCGTTAAAAGTATCGGTAAATTTTTTATATCCGTTTTTTGAAACTGAAAAATTGATTTTTTCAGAATCTTCCAACCCGCCGTTTTCACTGTTATAAGAAATCGAAACGCTGAAATATCCGTTTTCATCCGTTTCGTCGGAATCCGAATCATATTCATCATAAAGCTTAACAAGAGCACCTGCAACGGGCTGGCCGGTTTCATCATCAAACACGTATCCAGATACTTTTGAAAAGCGCATGTTTTCGCATGCGGAAAACCAAACAAGAAATAATAGTATCAATATTTTCTTCATACCTTTTTGAGTCAGAAGGAGTATTAGAGTTACAATGACCTGTCTTTTTCTTGCCTTTTTAGCATATATTTTATAGACTGACCGTACGGTTTGTGATGACAATTGGAGACTCTATTAGTAACAGTGGAAACGGTTTCGGAAAAATTCTTGTCGTTGATGATGACATTAACGTTAATAAGACTCTTTCCGCGTTTCTAAAAAAACTTGGTTACGATATTCTTAACGCTTTTAACGGAGCCGAAGCTGTTTCGGTTCTTGAAAAAAACGCGGACGTTGATCTTGTGATCACAGACCTGAAAATGCCGATTATGAACGGAAGAGAACTGCTCAGCATGATGTCTGAGCGCTTTAATTCGGTTCCCCGAATTGTTCTTACCGCTGTCGGATCCGATGAAGACATTATACATGCTCTAAAAACAGGCGCTTACGACTTTCTCACAAAGCCCGTAACAGATTTTAATCTTTTAAACCACTCAGTAAGAAGAGCAATCGATAGAAAGAAAATCGGTGACGAAAAGGACAAAGCTAATCTTCAGCTCGAAAAAATGT
>JAKJGA010000326.1 GCA_022704645.1 Spirochaetota bacterium | reverse complement strand
CTTCAGTTATAATGAATGATTCCGGAGAAAAAACTTCAACATATCCGGTTGCTCTTTATGGAACTGTTTTAGTAAAAATTGACGCAAGAAACTCACCGGTAAAACCGGGAGATTTTATCGTTACATCCCCGACTCCGGGATGCGGAATGAAGGGAACTGTAGATTCATTTGAAAAAACAGGAAGTGTCATAGGCAAGGCTCTTACCGGACTTGAAAGCGGAGTCGGAACAATAAAAATGATTATTGCACGCTTCTGATAATATAGGTTACAGCGCTATTCTGACGATTTTCCCTTCAGAATTAGTGACCGTTGTTTTGTAGACAAGATTCTTAAAAGTAAGCATCTTGTTTGCAAAATCTGCGGCATCCTGCTTTCTCACCCATAGAGTCATTGATTCGTTTCTTACGCCGGATTTCCATTTCATTCCTATTACAATGCCCTTTACTGCTTTTTCACTCATGACATCTTCAAGCAGTCCGTAAAAAGAAAGAATATTCTCATAATACCGCTGAATCATAAGTCTGGCGTTATCCTCATAAGAATTCACAGACGATGCGATGGCAGAATCCGGATAAAAATCAAAACCAAAATACAGATCTTCCCTGTCAGAAAGTTTTTTATCAAAATAAAATCCGACAGATTTTTCAGATAGTTCAAGTTTATGATCAACAACGGCGTATTTCGAAAATCCTTTCAGGACTTTAATATATTTGGTATGATATATTTTTCCGGAAGAAGTATAGCTTGCAACATCTACAAGATATTTATCATAATTGATTTCATTATCAGGGGCATAATTAGTCAGATTTGTTTTAGTGTTCGGGCTAGACGCACACATTGCAAGCAAAACAGCAGATATGATAAAAACGAGACTTCTGATTTTCATAAAAACCTCCGAATAACTCATAGATACTCCTATTGCCGTACACTGCACTTGCAAACATTTTTTTAAATTATAAAAAAAATGGAATTGCCTGCATACGGTATTTATTATTATCTTAAACCATGAAAAAAGCAATCCTCATTTTTATTATTTTATTTTCAGCCTGCAGCGGAACTCCGACCGTTTTGCCGTCAGAATCGCCTGATAATGTAAGACTGGGCATAGACATGTTCACGGCATTTTACGCTTCCGAATTCAATAATAAAAACATTTGTCTGGTTACAAATCATTCGGGTTTTGATTCTTCGATGAAGCGCAATTTGGAAAGTCTCAGAAAATGCGGTCTTGTCATTTCAGAAATTCTTGCTCCCGAACATGGACTTTCCGGCTTTGA
>JAKJGA010000325.1 GCA_022704645.1 Spirochaetota bacterium | reverse complement strand
GCTTCTAAACAAAAATGAGCAAGACCGCAATTTTCTTTATTTGTCAGTTCAGGGTTCTCAAATAACTCAATAAATGATCCTGGAGCGATTTCAAGATATGCTCCGAAATTTTTACCGTTTCGTGTAAAAACAAAATTTACTTTGAAACCAAGAGATTTGTAAAAATTTAATGATGAATCAAGATTTGAAACATTAAGACAGATATGAGCTAATTTCGTAAACATAATACCTCTTTTTACTTTTTGCTGACTTCACGGATTTTCAGCTTTCCGGTATCCAATCCGGAGAAAAAGCTGCGTTCGACTATTATAAAAAATACCAGAGCGATTATTGCAGAAAGCAGAATAGAGATCATAACTGATTGAATATTTTTGCCGATTATGTAGGCTCCGATTGCGCATGCCGGTATATTTAAACCATATATCCTTATGGCAGTGTAACCAAGACTGCGATTCGCAAAACCGGAAACCGACATAACAGTGGTGATCATAAAAACTGGTATTGATAATAATGAAGTTAAAGGCATCCATATAACAATGATGGACGCGAGACGGAGAACACCTGCGTCATCCTGGAATATCTTAAAAAGCCACGGACTTGAGATAAAGTATAAAACGAACATTACTCCGCTGACGATGAGACCCAGTTTTGCCGCAACCAATGTTGATTTTCTCATTCGTTTGAAATTTAACGCACCGGCAGCCTGTCCTGCTACAGTTGACAAAGCGCTGAGAAGAGACCATATCGGAATAAGTGCAATCTGTTCAAGACGGGAATATAGAGTAAATGCAGTAATTATCTTCGGATCAATGCTAACCATGATGCGGTTGTAAAAAATAAAGCTAATTGATGCGAGAATATTAGTTACACTTTGAGGAAGCCCGACGCGGATGATTTCTCCGGTAGTCGCAAGTGAAATGTTTTTAACCGACCAGTGAATTTTTACTTTCGATTCAGTACGGCGGAAAACGATATAAAGATAAACAAAACCTGCCGCGTTTCCGATTGCTGTTGCAAGTCCGGCTCCGGCTATTCCCATTCCGGCTGTAAATATCAGCAGAGGATCAAGAAAGATGTTTGCTACAGTTCCGATCATCATCGAAGCCATCATATGCTTAGTCCGGCCTTCACCCTGCAATATTCCGACAAAAACAGAACTTAGCAGCATAAACGGAATGGCCGGCAGAACCCAGAGAAGGTAGCTCAAACCGTATTGGTGCAGCATCTCTTCTCCGCCGAAAAGAGAAAGAATAGGCGAAGCAAGAGAATACATGATAAG
>JAKJGA010000093.1 GCA_022704645.1 Spirochaetota bacterium | reverse complement strand
TACAGAAAGAAGGAAGATTTAACAATTCGAAGCATCTAAATTATTGACATGTTTGAACCATTACGGATTTATAGGAAAAGTCTGATCTGGAGGAAAAATGGAATCCGTAGAAAAAAAATCACTTAATTTCATTGAACAAATTATCGAAAAGGAACTTTCAGCTAATCCTGAAAAAAAAATAATTACCAGATTCCCGCCTGAACCTAACGGATATCTTCACATCGGACATGCAAAATCAATATGTCTTAACTTCGGCCTGGCTAATAAATACGGCGGTAAATGTAATCTCCGCTTTGACGATACCAATCCTGTAAAAGAAGATACAGAATACGTTAATTCAATAATGGATGATATTAAGTGGCTCGGATTCGAATGGAACGGTGAACCCCGCTATGCATCCGATTACTTCGAGCAGCTTTATTCCTGGGCAGAATTACTTATAAAGAAAAACAAGGCCTATGTCTGTGATATGAGTGCAGACGAAGTTGCCCAAAGCAGAGGAACTCCAACTGTGCCCGGTAAAGAATCTCCTTATAGAAACCGCTCAATAGAAGAAAACCTCGAACTATTTTCAAAGATGAAAGACGGCGGATTCCCGGACGGAACAAAAACTTTACGCGCTAAAACCGATATGTCAACACCGAACATGCAGATGCGCGATCCGGTTCTTTACAGAATACTGCGCTCTCATCATCACCGTACCGGCGATAAATGGTGCATCTATCCGATGTATGATTTCGCGCACGGGCAAAGCGATTTCATCGAAGGAATCACACATTCAATATGTACTCTTGAATTTGAAATTCATAGACCTCTTTATGACTGGTTTCTTGATCAGATATGCGAAGAAGGTCAAATCAGACCACGACAGATAGAATTTGCAAGATTAAACCTCACATACACCGTAATGAGCAAGCGCATACTTCTCGATCTTGTTAAAAGCAAAACTGTTTCCGGATGGGATGACCCGAGAATGCCGACCATTTGCGGAATAAGAAGAAGAGGATACACCTCCGAAGCCGTACGCTCATTTGCTGAAAAAATCGGTGTTTCAAAAACCGATAGTACTGTTGACTTCGCTTTTCTTGAGCATTGTGTCCGTGAAGATCTCAACAAAAAAGCTAAAAGAGTAATGGCTGTACTTAATCCGCTTAAACTAACAATTAAAAACTATCCGGAAAATCAAACAGAAGAAATTGAACTCATCAATAATCCGGAAGACGAAACAGCAGGGAAAAGAAAAGTTCCATTTTCCAAAACTCTTTACATTGAAAGAGAAGATTTTGCTGAAGTTCCACCGCCAAAATACCACAGACTATTCCCAGGAAATGAAGTGCGTCTTAGAGGTACATACTTTGTTAAATGTACCGATTTCATAAAAGATTCATCCGGCAACATTACTGAAGTCATTTGTGAATATGATCCTCAAACTAAAACAGGTTATTCTCCGGACGGAAGAAAAGTTAAAGGTACAATTCACTGGGTATCGGCTGACCACGCTCTTCAAATTGAAACAAGACTTTACGACAAACTATTTTTAAAAGAAAACCCTTTCAATACCGAAGAGGGAAAAGATTATAAAACTAACATCAACCCGGATTCACTTAAAGTAATAAAAGCTTATATTGAACCAACTGTTTCAGGCTGCGCTTCTTCAGAATCTTATCAGTTCGAGAGACATGGATATTTCTGTGTTGACTATGACAGCACTCCGGAAAAAATAGTTTTCAATAAAACCGTCAGCCTGAAAGATAGTTTTAATAAGATTAACAAGTAGTCCGTTTGGACTATTTTTAATCTTGACTAAATCCGCACTTTGCCTGACTATATTCGGCATGTGATTTTTTGAGGTTAAGCTGTGATTTTGATTGAATCTCTTTTTCCTGATACGATAGTTACTGACTATAAACCTTCGAACAGATGGGATATTATCAAATATTTGGTAAATCTTCTTGTTAAAAACGGACAGCTTCCCGGTGAACTTGCCGATTCCATAACAAAGGCACTTATTGAACGCGAAAAATCAATGAGCACCGGTATAGGAAAAGGAATCGCAATTCCGCATTGTGTTATAGATCAAATCGAAGAGCCTAAAATAGCAATGGCGATTCTTCCTAAAGGCATCAATTTCGAAGCAATAGATGACGAACCCGTACAGATTATTATTCTTCTTCTCTCCCCTAAATCAAAAATGCAGCTTCATGTAAAAAACCTGGCAGCAATTGCAAAATTTATGAACAATGATCAGCTTAAAGACAAATTGATTTCTCTTAAAGACTCCTCCGAAATTAAAAAGTTCATTACCGATAACTGTGCAAATGTCAAGTGAAGACGACATCCTATCTCCATGCAAAACTAAAGAAGATGACGAAGAGAGAAATCTCAGACCTCAGCTTCTTGATCAGTTTATAGGACAAAATGGAATTGTTGAAAATCTAAAAGTTTTCATTAAATCTGCATTAATGAGAAAAATCCCGCTTGATCATGTTCTACTAGCAGGGCCTCCGGGACTTGGGAAAACAACTCTTGCTTTTATAATCGCCAGAGAAATGGGTGTAAACATAAAGTCGACGTCAGCGCCTGTTATAGAAAAAGCCGGAGATCTGGCATCAATTCTTACTGCGCTTGAGCCTAACGATATCCTGTTTATCGATGAAATTCACCGTCTTTCACCTGCAATTGAAGAGATTCTTTATCCTGCCATGGAAGATCGAACAATTGACATTCTTATTGGTCAGGGAGTCGGAACAAAATCCGTCAAACTCAGCATTTCTCCATTTACCTTGATAGGCGCTACAACACGTACAGGACTTTTAACAAGCGCTCTCCGTGATCGATTCGGAATTCCCTGCAAACTTAACTACTACGAAGATCCTGAATTAAAAACAATTGCACTTAGATCATCATCAATACTCGGCTATACACTAACTGATTCAGCATCAGACGAAATTGCAAAAAGATCACGCAGAACACCGCGAATAGTAAACCGCCTGGTCAGAAGAGTTTCGGATTTCGCAATCGTCAAAGGCGAATCAGAGATTTCTCACGAAACAGCAAAATATGCTCTTACTCAACTCGGAATAGATGAAGCCGGTCTCGATGAAATGGATAGAAAAATTTTGTCTGTTATAATCGATCATTATGACGGCGGTCCGGTAGGAGTAAAAACTATTGCTATCAGTGTCGGAGAAGAAACCGATACTATAGAAGAATATTATGAACCTTTTCTTGTTCAATCAGGTCTTCTCAAAAGAACTTCACGCGGAAGAATGGCAACAAAACTCGCTTATGCCCATCTCAACAAGAAATTCATCAGAGATGATCAACCCGAAATCTGGAATTCTTGAGATATTACACTATTTTTTCAACAGATAAAAACAATTGTCGAAATTTCGCTTGATTTTCTTAACAGCTGTTTTCTTATGTCCGTCATGAACTTAACATTCTAACACCTTCCGAATTAACCCATTCGCATCAGACAAATCATTCGCGCCTGAATTGCGTTCATTCAGCGTATTCAGACATCACCGGCATCAGCCACATAGACTCACGGGGAAATTTATGACTCAGGAAAATTCCGAGCAACTCGAAATTCAGGAACTTCACGTAATTGCAGAAAGCACGCACGCTCCGCTTGGAGACAAAAAACACCGCGGCGGAATGAAAGAAATGCTTTCAATCGCAATACCTATGATGATTTCACTTTCATTCGATTCAGTAATGACATTTGTGGACAGACTATTTCTATCCAGAATAGGTTCCGAACAGATGAATGCTGCAATGGTCGGAGGCTTGGCGAGCTTCGCCTCTGCCACATTCTTCTTTGGTCTCATCGGATATTCGACAGCGATGGTAGCCCAGAGATTCGGTTCAGGGAAAAAAAATGAAACAGGAGCAGTAACATCACATGCATTCATTTTAACTCTGATAGCCTGGCCTACTCTTATTTTACTCAGACCTGTGATGCATCTGATTTTTAAAAAATCAGGAATAGATCCAATTCAGCTTGAACCGCAGATTCTCTACTTCGACATGCTTATATTCGCCTCAATAATACCTTTATTAAGACATTCACTGTCTTCATTTTTTTCTGGTATAGGCGAAACGAAAATAATAATGAAAGCTACAATAACAGGAGTATTGGTTAATTTCACGTTAAACTATATTCTAATATTCGGACATTTTGGTTTTCCGGCTATGGGAATAAAGGGTGCAGCAATAGGAACAATAACAGGGGGAGTTTGTTCAGTTCTAATTCTTTTGTTTGAATTTTTAAAGAAAACAAGAAGACTGAATTTTGGAACTTCATTCAGAATAAGGTTTCAGAAAAATATATTCAAAGACCTGATTAAACTCGGCACACCTATGGGCGGCGAAATGTTTTTAAACATGATAGCTTTTCAGGGAATGATTATGCTTTTTCATTCCAGAGGTCTTGCCGTAGCAACCGCTTCAACCATAATGTTCAACTGGGACATGGTTACATTCGTTCCGCTAATGGGAATTGAAACAGGAGTAACGAGTCTTGTCGGAAGATATGTCGGGGCAAAAGACATTCATGCGATAAAACGTTCCATCTTTTCAGGACTCAGAGTCGGATGGATTTTTACAGCTTTTGTATTTGTCGCTTTTCTCGTTTTTCCGGATGTTCTTGTAAACTTTTTCAGACCTGATCCAGTCGATCAGATATTTCTTGATTCATTTGATCTTGCAGTCTTTATGATTAAAGTTGCGTCAATTTACATAACAATTGAAGCGTTTATGGTAGTTTTTGCCGGCGCGCTCAGAGGTTCAGGTGATACTTTCTGGACAATGGGAGCAATGGCCGTAATTCATTGGACTCTGGTTGGTATTCTATACGTACTTCTTATCAAACTAAATCTGGGCGGAGAAACTGCATGGCTGGCACTGGTTATTATGTTTATGCTTTTTCCTGCCGTTCTTTATCTTAGATGGAGATCGGGAAAATGGAAAAAAGCTGTATTTGACAAATAAACAGATTTTCGAAATAAGCTTTATCTGATTATTCTTATAACAGCTTCTTATTCAATTATTTTTTTCAAATAGCAGTCTGATAAAACACAGACTGCTATTTTATTTTTTCAATTACTTTAGCAAATATTTCAATTTTTTCACGAGATATATCAGAATCCAATTCAGACTCGCGCAAATCAAGTGTGTCATCTAAAGCTTTTCCTGAAGAAACATCTTTTAAATCAAGCAATGCCGCAGTTGAAGGCTTCGCTCCGCCTCTTGTCATAAAGAAAGCAACTTTCCTGATTTTATCAATATTCTGCGTCAGAAATGTTCTGGCTGCCGGAGCCACACTATTAAAACCCCAAAGAGGTCCACCTACAATAACTACGTCATATTTTGAAGGGTCATGTTTAATTTTTCCAATTTCGGTAGGATTTTTTTTCATTCCGTCTCTTCCTCCGAAAATCCATCCCAGAATACCTGACCTTTTCTTTTTATCAATCAGCACTTCTATTTCTGCTCCAAGTTTACTCGAAAGTTTTTCAGCCAGTCTTTTGGTTACACCGGTTTTTGAGTAATACGCGATTAATATTTTCATCCTTATCCTCCAATTAATTACAGGGAATACCCTATAGATACTGACGAAACATAATTAGAATTATTGCAATTAATAATTAATTTATAATCCCAATCATTTAATGTAATTACTACTTAATATATTATTTCTTGATTTCAGATAAATAATCAAATATACTTCGTACTGCTTAATTTTATAACTCATTGCTTACTATATAATAATTATCAGTTTCTAAACGGGAGGTTTTATGCCGTCTATAAACAACCTGAAAACCCGAACTAAATTTATACTTTTTTTCGGTATAATTGTAATTGCCGTTTCGGCAGGTCTTTTAATCTCTCTTCGTTTCAGCTTCTCCATGAAAGCTGATATCGATTCAATTTATGAAATTCATATGCAGGGAATAGACTTTCTTGTTGAATCAGACCGTGACGCATATCAGTCAAGCATTGCTATAAGCCATTACTTGAATTTCAAATCAATGAACAAAGACAAAATTCCTATAGAACTTCATGCACGGCTGACCAAGGAAATATTTGAAAATATTGATCAGACTGAAACCAGATTTAACAAATTTAAAACAATACATGGAGAAGATAATTTCAGCAAAATAAATATGGAATCCTTTGACAGCTTTAAAGCTAATTACACAGCGGTTAAACAAATCACCGGAGAATTAGTAAAGCTTATCGATCAAGGTCAAGTAGACAAAGCTCAAAAAATATATTTTGGTGAATATGAAGAAACTTTTTCTAAAATGAGAAACAGCATAAACAATCTGACAGATGAGTCTTTAGTTCTTGCAAAAGAAGATTATAACAGAGCAATGAATTCTTTTAAACAAATTTTAATTAATTCTTTTATATTAATAACCGCTGTTTTATTAATATTAATAATAACCGGTGTTTCTCTAACCAGATTTATAAGCATACCTATAAAGAAATCTCTTTCTCTTGCTCATGTAATGTCAGAAGGAAATTTCAGTAAAACTATTGAAGAAAAAAGAAAAGATGAATTCGGAGAACTTTTAAATT
>JAKJGA010000092.1 GCA_022704645.1 Spirochaetota bacterium | reverse complement strand
TATCTTGCCGCTGTAAAAGAGAAAAATTATAATCCGATTTCATATCCTAAAATAGAATTCGATAAGTTTTCTAAAGATGAAAACCTTAAATATAAGGCGACATTTGAGATTTATCCTATAATCAATCTCAAGGACTATAAGGGCATATCCGCTGAAGAAAAACAGATTGAAATAACTGCCGAAGATCTTAATTTCGAAATTGATGCCGTTAGAGAACGTTTTGCAGTAATCAACAAAAAAGAAGATGCTGCAGCTGTTATTGAAGACGGAGATCTTGTAAAAATTGACGTTAAACGCACTGATGATTTAAAATCAGATGAGCTTGAGTCGCGTCAGTGGGGAACTGTAACAGTCGTTTGCGGAAAAAATAAGGAAGAGCATGAATTTGATAATTATGTAAAAGGAATGAAAGCTGGCGAAGAGAAAACAGTGAATTTCTCGTATCCTAAGGATTATTCAGTTAAAGACCTTGCTTCAAAGAAAGTAACCCATATTATCAAAATTAAAGAAATCAGCGAAAGAAAGCTTCCTGAACTCAATGATCAGTTTGCAAAAGACGCCGGTTTTGAATCTGTTGATCAGATGAAAACGAAAATCAAAGATGATCTTTTGAAGTATTGCACTGACAGAGCAAAATCTATGGCAAAAAACCAGATTCTTGAAAAAATAGTCGAAAAAGGTTCATTTGAAATTCCTCTTTCAATTATCGAAGGCGAAAAGAAATCGGTTTTTGACAGATTTAAGGCTAAAATCGGACTCTCAAGTTTTAATGGAACTATTGCCGATTTTTCAAAAATAATGGGTAAAGAAGGCGATAATTTCGAGAAAAAACTTGAAGAAGAAGCGATGAAATCGATTAAAACTTCATTAACACTTTCAGATGTGGCAAAAACAGAAAACATAAAAGTTAATCCTGAGGATTTCAAACAGGAAGTTGCTAAAATGGCAGAAAGAGGCCACACGACTGAAGCTGAAGTAATGAAAATGGTAAAACAGAATAATCTTTATGAACAGATTCATTCAGAGATGCTTTTTGAGAAAGTTTACGATTTTCTGTACACCAACGCGAAAATTAAGCAGTTATCACCAATAAGTGTTAAAGAATTCTTTAAATAATATGAGCCGCGAAAGCGGCTCTCTTTTGGTTTTGGCATTTTTTGCCGAAAATTAAGTAATATGTTTTGACTCGATGTATTTTTTTTATACATTGTTATTAGTTCCGTAAATATTATTTCCTACAGGAGTTTTTATGAGCATGATCCCATTTGTAATCGAACAGACATCACGCGGCGAAAGATCATATGATATATATTCAAGGCTTTTAAAAGACAGAATTATATTTTTAGGTGAAGCGATCGATGACCATGTTGCCAATGTAATAATTGCACAGCTTTTATTTCTTGAAGCTGAAGATCCATCGAAGGACATTCACATGTATATAAATTCTCCCGGCGGTGTGGTAACTTCAGGGCTTGCAATTTATGATACAATGCAGCTTATCAAAGCAGATGTTGCAACTCTTTGCGTAGGTCAGGCTGCGAGCATGGGTGCTTTTCTTCTTTGCGGCGGCGCAAAAGGTAAGAGAGCTGCTTTGCCGAATTCAAGAATAATGATACATCAGCCTTCCGGCGGATTCAGCGGACAGGCTTCAGATATCGAAATTCACGCGAGAGAAACCCTGAGTCTCAAAAAACGCCTCAATGAAATGATGGCGGCTAATACCGGAAAATCTCTCGAACAAATTGAAAAAGATTCAGATCGTGATAACTTTATGACATCACCTGCTGCACTTGAGTATGGTCTTATAGATAAAATACTTGAGAAGCGGGCATAATTGAGGAAAAAAATGGCAAAAAAAGAAGCTAAAAATCCTAAACAGCCGATTTGTTCTTTCTGCGGAAAACCGCAGGAGATGGTCAAAAAAATGATCGCCGGTCCCGGGGTTTTCATCTGCAATGAATGTATTTCTCTTTGCACGGAAATTGTTGAAGAAGAAGAGTTTATGGGTGATGAATCACCTGAAAAATCAATTGCGGATATACCAAAACCGGCTGTTATAAAAAAATATCTTGATGAGTATGTAGTAGGTCAGGATCACGCAAAAAAAGTCCTTTCCGTAGCCGTTTATAATCATTATAAAAGAATATTTTCAAATTCAAGACTTAAGAAGGGTGATGTTGAAATCGAAAAAAGCAACATTCTGCTTATCGGTCCGACAGGAACAGGTAAAACTCTTCTTGCGCAGACTCTTGCTAAGCTTTTGAATGTTCCGTTTGCAATTGCTGATGCTACAAGTCTTACTGAGGCAGGTTATGTCGGAGAAGATGTTGAAAATATCCTTCTCAGGCTTATCCGCAATGCAGACAGCGATGTAAAACGTGCTGAAACCGGAATTATTTACATCGATGAAGTAGATAAGATTTCACGTAAATCAGAAAATCCTTCAATCACAAGAGATGTTTCCGGAGAAGGCGTTCAGCAGGCTCTTTTAAAGATTATTGAAGGAACTGTCGCAAATGTGCCTCCGCAGGGAGGACGTAAACATCCGCATCAGGATTATATTCAGATTGATACACGCAATATTCTATTTATCTGCGGCGGAGCTTTTGTCGGTCTTGATAAGATCGTGCAGAACAGAATATCTGTTAAATCAATCGGTTTCGGAGCTGACATTAAAACTAAAGAAGAACTTAAGAAATCAGATATAATGAAACTTATCGAGTCGGATGACCTTGTAAAATTCGGTGTCATTCCTGAGCTTATTGGAAGACTTCCGATGATTGATACTCTTGAAGATCTTGATGAAGAAGCATTTAAAATGATTCTTACTCAGCCGAGAAACGCATTAATCAAACAATATCAGAAAATATTTGCTCTTGAAGATGTTGAACTCGAATTCACTCATGAGGCTGTATGCGAAATCGCAAAAATTGCAATAAAACGCGATTGCGGTGCACGAGGTCTTAGAACCGTTCTTGAAAAACTCATGCTTGATCTGATGTTCGAAGTACCTTCAAAGAACAATGTTCAGAAAATCACTATAGATGAAAAGGTTGTTTTGGGTGAAAAGAAACCTGAAATAAAACTGCGTAACAGGGAAAAAACCGCATAGTTATGAAAAAAACAATAGATGATTCAAAGAAATATCCGTTATTGCCGTTGAGGGATGTTGTAATCTTCCCTCACATGGTAATTCCGCTGTTTGTCGGACGAGATATGTCGGTCAAGGCTCTTGATAATGCAATGCAGAATGACCGTCTTATTGTTCTCATAACACAAACAGATCCTGATATCGCTGTACCTGAAATGAAGGATCTTCATAAAGTCGGAACAGTATGCGAAATTCTTCAGCTGCTTAAGCTTCCTAACGGAACGATAAAAGTTCTTGTTGAAGGAATCGGAAGAGTTTACGTTGACGATTTACAGGAAACAGAAGAAAAATATTTTGAATCATCAGTTAAAATTTTCGAAAAACAGTACGATGTAGACGATTCCGTATTTCAGCTGAAAGAAGAATTGTTTATTGCCTTTGAAGAATATATTTCACAGAATAAAAAAATCCCGAAAGAAGCTCTGTCAAGTGTCAGAAACATCGAAGATCTCGCTCACATGACGGATGCCGTATCCTCTTATGTATCAATGAGAGTTGAATTAAAGCAGACTCTTCTTGAAACTGCGAATCCGGCAGAACGGATTCCTCTGCTTATCAAATATATTAAAGGTGAATCAGAAGTTCTTGAACTTGAGAAAAAGATACATTCTCAGGTTCGTCGCCACATGGAGAAAACTCAGAAAGATTATTATCTTAACGAACAGATGAAGATAATCAAAAAAGAACTTAATGACGGTGAAGAACCTGCGGATGAAGCTGAGGAGCTCACAAAATCCGTTGAGAAATCGCAGATGTCTGAAGAAGCTAAAGAAAAAGCTTTTAAGGAAATTAAACGTTTATCCAAAATGCCGCCTTTATCAAGTGAATCTGCAGTCGTCAGAAGTTATATCGAATGGCTTAGAGATCTTCCTTGGCAGGAAAAAACCAGAGACAATAAAAGTGTAGAACATGCTAAAAACGTGCTTGATGAAGATCATTTCGGTCTTGATGAAGTCAAAGAAAGAATTATTGAATTTATAGCAGTTAAACATCTTTCAAATAAAATTAAGGGACCTATATTGTGCTTCGTGGGCCCTCCTGGAGTCGGTAAAACATCTCTCGGCATGAGCGTTGCCCGCGCTTTAAACAGAAAATTTGTACGCATTGCTCTTGGCGGAGTCAGGGATGAGGCTGAAATTCGCGGTCATCGCAGAACTTATGTTGGTTCTCTTCCGGGAAAAATTATTCAGGCAATGAAAAAATCTGGCAAATCAAATCCCGTGATTCTTCTTGATGAAATTGATAAAATGTCCACTGATTTCAGGGGTGATCCGTCAAGTGCGCTTCTCGAAGTTCTTGATCCTGAACAGAATTCAACATTTCAGGATCATTATATAGAGATTCCTTTTGACCTGTCCCAGGTTCTTTTTATAACAACTGCGAATGTGGCTCATCAGATTCCGTTGCCTTTGCTTGACCGAATGGAAATAATTGAAATCGGCAGTTATACTGAGATTGAAAAACTTAATATCGCAAAGAAATATCTTCTTCCTAAGCAGATGAAAGAAAACGGTATAAGCGAATCTAATCTTATGATTTCAGATGATATGATTTATTATCTTGTCCGTCACTATACCCGTGAAGCAGGTGTAAGAAGTCTTGAAAGAACAATCGGAAAAGTATGCCGCAAACTTGCTTGTGAACTTGTTGAAAATATCAAGGAAGAAGAAAGATCAGCTTTTGTTAAAGAAATAACTCCTGAAGTTCTTAAAAATTATCTCGGTGCAGTAAAGTATAAGGATAATGAAAAAGAAAAACAGAACGAGATCGGGCTTGCTAACGGACTCGCATGGACTAGTGTCGGCGGTGATGTTATGCCGATAGAAGCTTCTCTTGTGAAAGGGAAGGGAAATCTCATGCTGACCGGGAAGCTCGGCGAAGTCATGCAGGAAAGCGCTCAGGCAGCTTTTACTTATGTCAGATCAAACCTCCATATTTTTAATATTAATCCCGATCTCACAACTGAGTATGATCTTCATCTCCATGTTCCGGAAGGTGCCATTCCTAAAGACGGTCCATCAGCCGGTATCACAATGGGGGTTGTCATTGCATCCCTTTTGTCGAAAATTCCTGTGAAATGCAATGTCGCAATGACAGGCGAAATTACATTGAGAGGGAAGGTTCTTCCAATCGGCGGATTGAAGGAAAAAGTAATCGCCGCACACAGACTTGGTATAACAGAGGTGATAATACCGAAAGATAATGAATCGGATATAGAGAAAATACCTGAAAGCGTAAGAGAAAAAATAACTTTCCATCCTGTGAGAAAAATGGAGGAAGTTTTATTTCTTGCTCTTGAGTCGCCTGAAAAACTTATGAAAAATGATTCCGATAGTCAGGATTTTGTATCTTCTACGTCAAAAGATATCAGCGGAGAAAAAGCAATTCACGGTTAATTTTTTTCGAGGACATAAACGATTCGGTTTGAATTGCTTTTAACTTTTTCTTTTTGAGTGCTTGAAAATTTGTCTATGATTTTGAAACCGTTTTCCTTCGTGATATCATCGAATTCTCCGGTTCTGTATGCGCGCATTGTATGAGAATCTGTAAGTTGTTTAACATCTGTTCCTCCGCTGATTTCATAGCGGTAATCAACCTGGACTGTTACAACATCAGT
Source organism: Spirochaetota bacterium (assembly GCA_022704645.1). Classification (GTDB taxonomy): domain Bacteria; phylum Spirochaetota; class UBA4802; order UBA4802; family JAFGJZ01; genus JAKJGA01. The sequence goes on along the minus strand of JAKJGA010000092.1, from coordinate 823 downwards.
ATCATTTATTACGTTAAATCCTCTTTCTCTTTTGATTTTTTTCCCTGATGCGATTGTGGTAGAAACATGGCTGATTTCTTTTTTTCGGATTAGAAGGACAGGTTCTGCGCTCCATATTTCAAAAATTGCAATTCCATTTTTTTTAAGAGCATTTCGCGTATTCCAGAGAGCCAAATTAATTTCATTGTTATCCAAAAGATAATCCATTGAACCGAAAAGACTTATTGCGCAGTCATATTTTTCAAAGTATTCAAATTTCTTCATATCCGATACAAGAAATTCAATTCCGCCGTATCTTTTTTTTGCAATCTTAATCATGTCTTCGCTGGAATCTATTCCGGTGCATTTTACCGCTTCACGGCTTAAAAGATTGCAATGTTCACCGGTTCCGCACCCAATATCTAGAAGATAAACAGGTATTTTATTGGGCAGATAATTTCTGATAAAGAAAACATCATTAGCGATATTTCTTCCATTATTTTCTATAAAATAATAATATTCAGCCAACTCGGAATATAGTTTCATCACATTATAACAAAATCAAATTTATTTTTAAGGTAATCCTTCAGATATCTTTCTGATTCATGAGTTTTTTCAATACTGAATAAATCGGCAGCAATTTGCTCGCACTCGGCTATGGTCACATTTCTGATTATCTGACGAATATGATTCATAAATGATGCACTCATAGAAAGTTCTCTGAATCCAAGACCAAGCAGAAGCATCGTATATTTCGGTTCTCCCGCAATTTCTCCGCATATCGAAATTGATGTATTAGTAACTTTGGCAATTTCAACCACGCGTTTAAGCATCCGTAAAACAG
>JAKJGA010000091.1 GCA_022704645.1 Spirochaetota bacterium | reverse complement strand
TTCGGCGCGTGATCCGCAGCCGAAAACAAACAGCAGAGTAAAAAGTGTTATCGAAGCGGTTCGCTTGAAAATTTTGTTCATTAGTTCCCCCGTTTATTGCAGTTATTGAGATTCCTTAAAAAGCGTCTTTTCGTCAATAAATATTTCGTATTGCACTAGCGGACTTCTGAGTGCATGCTCAATCAATGATGAAAAGATCACAAAAATGATTTGATTATATTCGCGTATGAAATAAAATCATTATCTATTAGTCTCGGAGGAACAATGATTGTTACACTGGTAAATGTCTGGGTCAAAAAAGACCATCTGGACGATTTTATAAATGCTACGGTTGAAAACCACACTCATTCGGTGATGGAAGAGGGTAATCTCCGCTTTGATGTGCTTAGGAATAATTCCGATCCATGCCGCTTTACATTATATGAAGCTTATGAATCCGAGGCTGCTGCGGCAAAACACAAGGAAACCGCTCATTATCTTAAATGGCGTGACACTGTAGCTCCGTGGATGGAAAAACCGCGGGAAGGTATATCTCATTCTGTAATAATGCCTACTGATAAAAAGGGATGGAAATGAATTTTTCTGTTTCAAAAATGCCTGAACTCTATTTCGGCGCAGGGAAGTTTCCTTTTCTCACGGATATTATTCTCCGTTACGGAAAACGTGCTCTGATTATTACCGGAGGTATTTCTTTCGAGAAATCCGGAAATCTGCAAAGCTTGATGGAGCACTCTGCAGCAAAGGGAATCGAGCTTTATTTCTACCGTGTTGCAGCCGAACCATCGCCTTCAATAATCGACGAAGCTGTTTCCATTCATTCCAAACACGGAATAGACTGTGTCGTTGCAATAGGCGGCGGAAGTTCCATTGACGCTGGCAAGGCAATCAGCTGTATGCTTAAAGAAACAGGAAGCGTGACCGATTATCTTGAAGGTGTCGGGAAACATAAACCGTCGGGCATGAAACTCCCGTTTATAGCTCTTCCGACGACTGCAGGCACGGGAAGCGAAGCTACCAAGAACGCCGTTATAACAGAAAGAGGCGAACACGGATTTAAGAAGTCCCTGCGTCATGATTTATTTGTGCCTGACGTTGCTCTCATTGATCCGGCTTTGTCATCAACGCTTCCGCCGGCTACAACAGCTTATTGCGCGCTGGATGCTTTTGCCCAGCTTATCGAGTCGTATCTTTCGGATAAGGCGAATATATTTACGGATTCACTTGCACTGCCTTCTCTTAACAAAGCACTTGAATCCCTTGAGAAACTTGCTCGCGGTGATATAATTGATATCAATATTCGTTCATCCCTTGCATATTGCGCTTATATCTCAGGTGTTACACTTGCAAATGCGGGTCTCGGGCTGTGTCACGGTGTTGCCGGTCCCATGGGCGGATTCGCCTCAATCCCTCACGGAATAGCATGCGCAAATATGATAGTGCCTTCTTTGAGATACAGTCTTGAAAAGTTTTCAGAAGATAATAAGAAATATTCATCTTATATAAAAAAGATGGCTATGGTCGGACGTGATTTGACCGGAGCTGATATGCATGATGTTTCTTCTGCGCGGACATTTATCGACCGGCTTGAGAAAATAGTCAAAACTATCGGAGTACCGAAACTTTCAGCATTCGGTATTGACTCACGGGCTGCTGTTAAAATCGCAGAATCATCCGAAAGCAAAAATTCTCCGGTAAAGGCTTCTGCGGCTGATTTTGCCATGATGATTGAATCGATGATATAATAAAACTGATTATATCAATATTTATTTCTTTATAAATGTTCCGAATAGTGCGAAAATAATATGAGTCTCATTTTATCTGGAGTATTATGCGCGGACTTGTTATATTTCTATCATTGATTTCATCTGTTTTTCCGGCTCTTTATGCAGATACCCCTCAAGAAATTAACAGAAGGGGTGCCGAGCTCGGTAAGCAGAACAAGTATGACGAGGCAATGCAGGAATTTGCCAAGGCTTCGGAAATATATAACAAAGAGAGCGCCAAATATTATCATAATAAGGCATGGGCACTTGAACTTCAGGGTAAAAACGATGAAGCTGTAAAGTTCTACGAAAAGGCTCTTGAAAGAAATCCTTCCCAGGCAGATTCGATTGAAAGACTCGGTTATCATCATTATAGAAAAGGCGAATATGATAAAGCTGTTGAGCTCGGGGAAAAAGCTGCTGAGATAAATCCGCGTGTTCCGTATCTTAATGACTGGCTTCCTGAGGCGTACAGGCTTAATCTTCTGGCGAAATCATCTGAGCCCGAAAAAGCTATAAATGAAGAAATAGAATCTGAAGAACAGCCGCAGGCGGAACAAGAAAAGAAAGAGAATGCCTTTGAATATTTCGGTTTCTCATTCGATCTCAGTTTGCGTTACGGAAGAAATGTCAGAGGCGGAAGACCATATTATATTAAATCAGAATCCAAAACAGTAAACTTGCCTTTCTCGCTGAACATGTGGTTTCGTCCGAATGATTTTTTCATGTTCAGCATGAAGGCTGAAAATCCCTATTGGGGAGCATCTGTTGACCGTGCTGTTTCGCAGCAGGAATTTCTTGAAGGAATGTTTTCGATCGGTTCGTTTTCAATAGGCTGCGGTCTCTGGTTTACTCATTATACCGAGGATTTTGTTTTTGAAAGTTCCGAAAGTCTTAATGACTGCAAAATGGGAATTCTCATGTCGTATTACGATGATAAATCCGAAACAAATATCCGCCTTTATCCTAGACTCTTTTTGCGTGATACTGAAAAATTTTCTGACGGAAGAACCCTCGACTGCGGAATGTATGAGTTCGCTTATTCATATACCGTTCACAAGGCTCTTCGATATTATTCGAGAATATCCGAGTACGATTTTTATCTTTTTGATCATGATGCCGTCATGTCCCATTATTGGGGATTTTTTGAAATTGCAATAGGTTTGTCGCTTGATTATAAATCAGGAAGTCTTATGAAAGGCGGTTCTATTTATATCGAATATGCAAAAAGAATTAATCTCAGAAAACTCAATGAGGATGAACCTTATAACACATTTAACGGGCAGGGATTTCTTGGGTTTGATTCTTCGAAAGATCCTTCATATTTTTCGGGACAGCGTTCAAGAAGCCATATACTCCGCGTGGGAGCTTTGGAGAAAATTGATTCAAAATCATATCTTTATCAGAAACTGATTCTCGAAATCGTTGACCGTCACGAAGATCATCAGGAGCTTCTGATCGGCTTCGGCGGAGGAATTAGTTTATGAAAAAAATTATTTCATTCGTCATGATCATCGCGGGAATTTCTATTTTTGCTCAAAGTGCATCCGAACTCAACAGAAGGGGCGTCGATAAGGCTAATTCAAATAATCTTAAAAGTGCAATCGAAGATTTCGATTCCGCTATAGAAAAAAATGACATTTCTTCGGCAAAAGTATATCACAACATGGGTCATGTGGCAGAACTGAAAGGCGATGAAACCGCTGCATTGAAATTTTATGAAGAGGCGTTGAGCCGTGATCCGAATCTGATTCCTTCTCTCGAAAGAGCATGTGAGTTATATTCAAAATCAGGTCTTTATGCTAACGCAATTATTTCCGGCGAGAAAGTGCTGAAGCTTGATCCTGCTAATAAGAATGTTCTGCCGTGGCTTGAAAAGGCTTATTCTGAGAGATTCAGAGTAAAGAGAAATGAAATTACACTGCTTGAAAAAGACAAGCTTTATTCAAAGTCTCTTGAATCGGCAAAGGAAGAGAAAGCTGAAGAGAAAAAAAATGTTTTCAGGATTTCTCTTTCAGGGATGCTCAGGTACGCATTTATTTCCGGAGACGATAAAGATTTCAAATATGCCAAAACAGAGGGTCTTGGCGCACTTGATTTTCCGTTAAAGGCGGCTGTTAATGTTGATCCTTCGGACAACTGGTCTTTTGCCGCAGTCTGCGGTATTCCGTATTTCGGCGCGCTGATGCCCGAAGTTCTAAATTTTTATGAAAGAGTTGAAGTATATTACGGCCGGGACAATGTTTATCTGGGTATTGGATTTTCAGGTTATCATTATCGCGGAGATGAAGTCTGGGGAGAGGAAGAAAAGTTTAATGATTTTAAAATCGGATTTGCTCTGAAAACTTCCTCCGAGAAGTCTGAATTTATTCTTCAGTTTTATCCGGCTCTCATTCCGTATGACGCGGGTTACAGTCCGGTGCGTACTCTTGATGTATCTCATCTGAATATTGAATATCTTTTCAGAATAAAGGATTTGGGTATTAAGACTCGTTTTACTACTTACGGATTTACTTTTTATGATCATGGAGCAGAGCTTTCAAATTACGCAGGTTCCTATGATATTGCGTTGGGCGTGCTTTTTTCATTTAACAGAAATTTCAGTATTTTCGGCGAATTCTGCGAGCGGATATATATGATCGATTATCTGAATGAAAAACCGTATTCCGGAATGAACGGGCAGGGATTTTTCGGATTCAACAGGTTTAAGTGGTTCCGGGGAGCTCCAATGAGCGGACATTATTCGAATTCTCATGTAATTTCGTGCAAATTTGAAGAAAAGTCAGGGCAGGCCTCATTCTATCAGAAGCTTTCTGTCGAAATAGTGCCGCCGTCTAAGAAACAGTATGATATCGTACTTGACTGCGGAATTTCTCTCGGATTCTAGCAAATTATTTCAAAAGATGCGAAATTTTCTTTTAAGCATAAGCTAATCAGCCGATATATAGTAAGAAGCGGAATGTTTTCTGTCTCGGAGGATTCGATGTTTAGAAGAACTTTTATAATGCTGGCTTTATTTGTTCCCGTGTCTTTCGTTTTTTCTCAGAGTGATGCGGTAAAAGACGAAAAGAATAAAACAAAAATCGAAAAGCCTGAGCAGATTATTTCTACTGATGTTTTCGGAATAGAGCATCTTTCATTTAATAAAAAAATTGACCCGGCCGGAAAAGGTGAACTTCTTCAGGTTGAATTTGCTCTTAAAAATAATACGGATTCGCCGCTTGAACTCTATATTTTTATGATGGGAACGGTTGAAGACAAAGAATGGGTATGGAACACTTTTAACAACCGTAAAGTCAGCTTAAAGAAAATAGTCATTAAAGATTTCGCCTCTACGCCTGATGATAAATCGCAATTTGAAAAGGAAGAAGACGGAAAGAAAGTGATTAATAAGTATCCGAAAGATTTCAAGACCGGGATCAATCCTGACACAGGCAAACCATATGTTCTTGAAAGCTATCTTCCCGTAAGAACGGAGCTTTTGGCTAAATATAGAAAGAAGTATCAGTTTTTTAATTATGCCACAATATATATTTTTGATGATGAGGGAGAACTTTTATTTTATCAAAATTATTCTTTAGATAAAATAAGACATTAATTTGATTGCAAATAAAAAAGACCGCTGTCGCGGTCTTTTTTATTTGCAAGTGATTTGCTGAATTATCAGCTGATTAAGGCATTGAAACTTTTGTAAGAGATTCGAATGCTTTAGGGAAGTCTTCAACTTTAAGTGCATCGACTCTTGCATGAAATTCCGGAAGCATTTTCTGAAAATCATCATCAGTGCGGAGTTCTTCTTTGTTGAAATCAGGTTTGAATATTTCCATTGTCTCTTCTGCAAGAGTATGAAGATTCTTGAATTTTCCTTTTTCATTAAGAACAACGCTTGTCATTGCTAGCATCAATAATCCGCCCGGAATTGCTCCAATTGCCGTTGTATCCATCGCAGGATAGCAAAGTCTGACAGCTTTTACGCCGAAATTGTTTTTCGCATCAGACATACTCTTTCTCTGAAGAATCTTGGCTCCTGCAAGAGGTCCCATCCCGTAGACGGGATCATCTTTTTCAAAATCATAATCTGCGAAAGCAACTATGCTTACATCTTTTTTTATAAGACCTGCTTTTGCAAGAGGTTCAACCCATAGGGTTGTAGAAGTTCCCATGAATTTGTTTGTTCTCTCTATGTCGCCCTCGTTTGCTACTGCAACATCAACCATTCCGAATTTTTTGAAATTGTCGATTTTTGAAAAATCAGGATACTGATAAACCGGATGATAAGACAGATCAATATCTTTGACTTTTATTGTGCCGTGTTCTTCGTAGCGTTTTGTTGCACCGGCTGCAATTCCGTTAATCAGATGAACAACTGAATACTTTTCATTGATTGTGTTAACTACTTCTTCTATTGCTTTAGGATCAGTCGCGTCAATATTCCACCATCTTGAATCAACATTCTGTTTAGCCGCTTCTTTTTTGATAGATTCAACATGATTGTAGCCTATCTGAAGATTGGCTCTGTCATAATGCACTCCGTAAACCGGAATCTTTTCGCCGAAAAGAAGCTGAAGCGTTACTGCGCGGAGAATTCCGTTTGATCCGCCGAGCATTAGAACAACATGGTCTGACGGAAGTTTTACGCCGAGAGTTTTTATCTCTTTTATCTGTTTTTCGAGAAGCTCGTCTGCGCCTTTCTGTCCCTCTGACATGAGGGTTTTCATGATAACCTTCAAATCAGCCCCGCCGAGAGGCTTCTTTTCAAATGTTTCAAGCTGCATTTATTCCTCCAAAATATGAACAAAAACAGAATTTGAGCAGTTACATTTTATGTAAAGTAATTATTTTCTGATAAGTTCCGCGAAAATTTTAAG
>JAKJGA010000090.1 GCA_022704645.1 Spirochaetota bacterium | reverse complement strand
AATACAGCAAAAGTCAGGAAAATGAAAAGAAGAGCATATTTTATTATTCTATCAGTCTGTTGATAAATGTTCTGAGAAACATAAAGAGATACTCCGAAAACTTCATCTGATATTTTACCTCTTTCACTGGAAGAAGTTTTGGAAGAAGAATTCCATTCTGCAGAGAAACCTTTATTTGATATTTTTCTTTCCGCAGGGAGCAATCCGGTAAAGTTTGGATCCGGCCAGTCTGAAGTCATAGTGATTTTTGATGGAGTTGCTCCTTCCAAAAAACACATTTTTTCTGATCCTCTAATTTTAAAGCGTATAGAACATTTTTTCAGAGGACCTTTTGATTTGATATTAACTATATCATTATTCCAAACAGATTCTGAACTCTGAAGATTATTGTTTGAACAATATATGTTTTCGTCATTTATTTTTATTGAATCAATTTCGATATTACCGTTCTGAGAAAAATTCATGCCCAGGATAAAATTTGTCAGATTTTTTGAGTCATCAAAATCCGCATCAACAACCATTATTGATGTGAAGCAGGGTATTTTGAAAATATTCTTTTTTCTTATTTCCGATTTAAGTTCGCAGTTGATACTAGCAAATTTAGGAAATATCTTTTTATTTCCCGATGAAGCATATATTCCGCCGAAAATAAAATTTCCGCCCCATGTTTTTCCTGCCTCAGTATAAACTTCCTGCTGCCGTTCTTTTCTTTCATTAACCAATGATTTAACCATTTGAACAGGAATCAGAAGCCCTAAAATCATTCCGATAATCATAAGTGCTTTTAAAAACTGATTTTTCATTTATCCTCCATAATCCGGATTAATGCCGGATTATGAATAAGATTCTGCCGAATAGTGAAAGTAATATGAAAATAGAGTGAAATGAAGATGAAACGAAAAGATTAAAAAAGCCGACTAATAATAGCCGGCTTTTTTATTTTATGGAAAAGATTCTTACTTAGCCTGGCTGATTGCAACTGCAACAGCTACAGTAGCTCCTACCATCGGGTTATTTCCCATACCGATAAGACCCATCATTTCAACGTGAGCCGGAACCGATGAAGATCCCGCGAACTGCGCGTCTGAATGCATACGTCCCATAGTATCAGTCATACCGTAAGAAGCAGGACCTGCAGCCATATTATCCGGGTGAAGAGTTCTTCCTGTTCCGCCGCCTGAAGCAACTGAAAAGTATTTCTTACCCTGTTCAACACATTCTTTCTTATAAGTTCCTGCAACAGGGTGCTGGAATCTTGTAGGATTTGTTGAATTTCCAGTGATGGAAACGTCAACACCTTCTTTGTGCATGATTGCAACGCCTTCACGAACGTCGTCAGCACCATAGCATCTTACCGCTGCTCTTTCTCCGTTTGAATAAGCAGTTTCTTTGACAATGTCAAGTTTTCCTGTGTAATAATCAAACTTAGTCTGAACATAAGTAAAACCGTTGATTCTGGAAATAATGAAAGCAGCGTCTTTTCCAAGACCGTTGAGAATTACTTTCAAAGGAGTTTTTCTAACTCTGTTAGCAGATCTTGCAAGACCTATTGCGCCTTCAGCAGCGGCAAAAGACTCATGACCAGCAAGGAAAGCGAAACATTTAGTTTCTTCCCTGAGAAGCATTGCTGCGAGATTTCCATGTCCGATACCGACTTTTCTGTCATCTGCAACAGAACCAGGGATACAGAAAGACTGAAGTCCTTCTCCGATAGTTTCTGCAGCTGACGCAGCATCAGTGATTCCTTTTTTAATAGCGATTGCTGCGCCTGTGATATATGCCCATACAGCATTTTCAAATGCGATAGGCTGAACGCCTTTAACTATTGCAGGTACATCGATGCCTTTTGCATCGCATATAGATTTAGCTTCTTCGAGCGACTTGATTCCGTTTTTACCGAGAGCCGCTTCGATCTGTTTTATTCTTCTGTCATAGCTTTCAAATAATGCAGCCATTTATTCCTCCTTACTCTTCACGCGGATCGATATATTTTTTGGCGTCTGCGAATCTTCCGTATGAGGAAGTTGCTTTTGTAAGCGCCTCGTTTGCGTCAGTTCCTTTTTTTATAGCTTCCATCATTTTGCCGAGATGAACAAATTCGTAACCGATGGATTCGCCTTTTTCATCAAGACCGATTTTAGTAATGTATCCTTCAGCCATTTCGAGGTAACGTGGGCCTTTCGCTTTTGTGCTGAAAATAGTTCCAACCTGGCTTCTGAGACCTTTTCCAAGATCCTCAAGTCCTGCACCGATTGGAAGTCCGCCTTCACTGAAAGCAGTCTGAGTTCTTCCGTAGATGATCTGAAGAAAAAGTTCTCTCATAGCAGTGTTGATTGCGTCACAGACAAGGTCTGTATTCATAGCTTCGAGAATCGTTTTTCCGGTAAGAATTTCCGCAGCCATTGCAGCAGAATGTGTCATTCCCGAACATCCGAGAGTTTCAACGAGAGCTTCCTCGATGATTCCGTTTTTAACGTTAAGAGTAAGTTTGCATGCACCCTGCTGAGGGGCACACCAGCCTACGCCGTGTGTAAGACCGGAAATGTCTTTAATTTCCTTAACCTGATCCCATTTTCCTTCCTGAGGGATGGGAGCCGGACCGTGATTAGGGCCTTTGGCAACACAGGTCATTCTTTCGACTTCGTGTGAGTACTCCATTAGCACAACTCCTTATATATTTTGTAATTCCAAGATAGACCAATAACAGGGTAACTCTTAATGGAGGGCTGTATATGTCAATAAATTTCCTTTGAGAATAATGAAGTGAAAGAGCTTGAATGATTACAATCTCTTTAAAAAACTAATAATTTAATAAGAAGTTTGAAGTGATACAAATATTCCAGCATAATAAATGATTTTATAATATGCCGGAATATTATGAAGTTTTAATAATCAGTAATTGCGTTTATCAAATTCGGAAAATACCACGTTTGATCTGTTCTCTTGTAGTAGCCGTATAGTTCAGCATAACTGCCGCCTATAATCTGATATTTTCCATTATCCCAGACAATAGGACACATTCCGTAGGAATGTGTCCTATTGTAACGTAGTATTTGAAATAATTAACACGATCTGTATTATTGTTTTTATTGGTTGCTCCATATTCCCCGATCACAACAGGAATATTCATTGAAGAGACAAATTTACTGTTAAGCTGGCTCATGAAAGAATCTATGTCACTTTTACCGGAATCTGAAAAAGCAGCAATTCCCGGATTTTCCATTGCAAAATTATAAGGAGTATATGCATGAACAGATAGAATAAGTTTATCTGTTGCTGAGTCATCAGGCATTTGGAATTTTGAAGATAATGCCGCCCATGGTGAAGCTACATAAGGCGTAATCATTACAAAACGTTTATCATTATTACCGCCTGTTGCCCGTACAGTATCAATTGCAAGTTGATTTAAAAGGTTTATGTTGTCTGCTGCTTCGGATAGTTTTGCATCTGAATCATTCCAATTCCATTCATTAGCGTATCCCGTAAGCCTTGGTTCGTTTAAAAATTCGAATACAAGATGTTCGTCGTAGTTTCTGAACCTAAGTGCTATCTGTTTCCAGATTCGGCTTACAAAAGCCTGTGACTTAGCAGAATGGTAATCGTCTGGAAAATACCATTTTTCAGAATTGTCGTGATGAATATTGATTATTACGTATAAATCAGAATCAATAGCATAATCAACTACTTCCTGAACTCTTTCTATCCATTCGGTATCGATTGTAAAAGCTTCGTTCACATGATTATGACACGATACGGGAATTCTTATTGTTTTTAAACCTGAAGTTTTTATTCCTGAGATCATAGCTTGTGTTGTCTTCGGTTGACCCCAATATGTTTCATAATCGGTATTGATATTCCCTTCCGAATTTGCATCCAGAGTATTTCCTAGATTCCATCCGTATTTCATATCGGAAACAAGAGTTTTTGCTGATTGTGAAAAGTTGCCGGTTAAAGGATTTAAAGGGGCTTCGTAATAAGATTCTTCCGGAATATCATAAGGTTCTGTTTCTGATCCGGAACCGCCTCCGCCGCAATTTAAGATCAATGAAATGCTTAGAAAAGCAAATATTGAAAATAATACTTTTTTTGTATTAGGCATAAACAATCTCCCGTAAAAGAAGTAAGAATAATCAAAGCTGAGGATATGCTATTATTGACCTAAAATATGTCAAAGATGAAATTGATTAACATTAATCTTAGTATTTCGAATGATTATTATATTCTCAAGAATTATGGGATTAAATATTTAGATATTAAACAAGTCACATGGTATTAAGCTTGATAAAATATTAGAATTTAATAAAATAATAAGAAAAGTGTAAATTAGGGGTTATTATGTTTAAGAAAATGATTTTAATAATTCTTTCAATAATGGTTTTTTCAAAAATACACTCACAGAACAAGGAATATTTTTTTCCTGAGACAGAAGCCGGGCAATATGTTTATTATCTTGATACAAGAAAAGATAATATGAGGCTGACCGGTCTTTTAAAATTTTATGATGATACCATTGTATGCCGTTCCATTGATCTTAAAACAAAGGAATCATGTTTAATTACTTTAAAAATTACTGAGAATAAAGACAGATTGGAAATTTCCCCGGACAGGTTGCTTGAAGGAAATTTTGAAAAAAACATACAATTCATGCTTGTAGATGTTCTTAATATAGCTGAACAGTACAGAAGAAATAAGGATAATATTAATTATCAGAAATCATCTTTTAATGATGAATGGAAAGAATTCGGTTATACTCTAGTACATACATTTTCTAAGACTGTACCATTTTTTAATCTTTTGTCTACGAGCATGAAAGGCGGTAAAGAGAATATTTATCAGGCTGTTTTAATCGGCAGAATGAGAGATTCAAAAGATAAAACATTTTTTGAATTTGATTCATTAAAGATTAAAAATAATGAAAGTGCAAAATTTACAATATCATTAAAAAGTAAGAAAGAATTAGAACTTAATGAAACAGGGTTAATTCTTGATGATAATTGGAATTTGGTTAAAGGCGGAAGTTATCCTGATACGTTTAAAGATGCTTACTGGATATCATTAAAAAGTGCAAGGGATGCCCAAATTTGTGTTTATGATTATGATTTAAAAAAATTAAATCCGAAGATTTCTTCATTTTCTACGGTAGAATTAGCTAATATGTTTGTTTCCGTTCATCCGAGAGTAATTCCTTCAAGTATTAATATAATTGAAAATAACAAGGATGATGTTGAGGCTGAATTTATAGTTGTTGATACAGTAACAAACTATAAAACCTTTATGCATACCAGAACGGTAAGAAAAGGAAACAGAATTAAATTTATTGATTTTTCAACATATCAGGAAACATATGAGGCAAATAAGAATTATTTTGATAAAATATTTAAATCAATTAAGTTGAAGAAATAGATGATTCTATTTCGCAGTTAAGAATCTTTTAAGATACGGAAATTTGTTTTTGGTCAATTCCCATATTTTCTAGAATATCTGGATTTTGTAAGATCAGTTTTCATCATGAAAATGAAGTTTAATTTCTTCGTTATCCAGCTGTTCCATTGAAAAAGTTCCTGCATTTACAGCAGTCATTTGATTTCGAGGAGATGCCGCTTCAATTTTATTAAAAAGTTTATCTCTATCATTGTCTGAGCAATCTTTGCTGAAATAACATTTAAATTTATTCAGATCATCATGATCGAACATTATTATAAATGCTGAATGTTCTACGAAAGCTACATCTTCGTAAGCATGTGTTATTTCAAGCCCAAGGGCTTCTTCGATTATCTGTTTAACTCTTCCAAGATTCCAAAGCTTTTTCATAATACATCCTCTTTATTAATGAATAATGATAAGTTAATACAATTTGATAATTAATATGTTAAACGTCGAGAAATGAATTGTTGTTTTGATTTCGAATATGTAAAGATTTCAGGATTATTAGTTAAATAAGAGATAATATGAGGCAGTAATAAAAGAAAAAAAGATTTGCGGATTTTTAACGGTTAAATTCCATTAAACTTTAAAGTTTACTTACCACGGGAGATTTCAATGATTTACCCAGAAAAAGAAAAAATTTCACACGAAAAACTGAAAGAGCTTCAACTGGAGCGTCTTAAATGGTCGTTAAAACACGCCTACAGAAATAATCCTGTTTACAAAAAGAAATTTGACGATTCCGGATTTAATCCTGATTCATTTTCTTCATTTGACGATATGAAAAGAGTTCCATTTCTTTATAAGCAGGAAATGAGAGAATCTTATCCATACGGCTTATTTGCCGTACCGATGAATAAAGTTGTCAGACTGCATTCCTCCTCGGGAACAACCGGAAACGCAACAGTTGTAGGATATACTAAAAATGATATTGATGTCTGGGCAGAAGTTTGTGCCAGAAGTTTGTCGGGAATTGGTGCAACAGAAGACGATATTATTCAGGTAGCTTACGGATATGGTCTTTTTACAGGCGGACTGGGTCTTCATTACGGAGCAGAAAAGCTCGGTGCTGCAACCATTCCTATTTCAGGCGGAAATACTGAGAAGCAGCTGATGCTCATGAAAGATTTCGGTTCGACAGTTTTAGCCTGTACTCCGTCGTATGCATTGAATGTTGCTGATTTCGCGGCAAAAAATGCACCTGAACTAGACTTTAAAAAACTGAAACTCCGTAAAGGAATTTTCGGAGCCGAACCGTGGACAAATGAGATGCGTGCTGAAATTGAATCGCGTCTGGATATTGACGCTTATGA
>JAKJGA010000005.1 GCA_022704645.1 Spirochaetota bacterium | reverse complement strand
TTGGGTTCTTCCTGAAAATTTCCAATATCTCATCTTTGTATGTTTCATAACTCTTTTCCCGGGTTAAAAGCGTTTTCCGGTATGTTTCAAATTCCGAATCAGTCATACTGCAGTATTTTCTGACTGTTTTTAAATCCAGTTTCGTTTGTCTGGAAATTTCTCTTTTGCTTTTTTTTGCTTGATTGAATTTCTTAATTTTCTTGTAATCTTTCATAGTAATCATTTTTGCCGTTGACCTTTTTATTATGGTCTTCGGCATTTTTTTATCCTAAGTGAGGGATTCTTATTTGCCACCATTGAGGGATTTCTATTTACCATTTACAACTTCGCACAACAAAGCTTATGCGCTTCGTCGCTGCGCTCCTCGGGCTTCGCCGCATTTTGCCTCTGCTTCGCTACTGCAAAACGTCGCATAGCCGGGTTCGTTATACGAAATTTATTTTGGAGCTAAAATGAAAAAAAATATCAACATTATTTCTTTGGTTTTAAACACACTATATTTGTTGTTTTTAATATTGGAACAAATCATTTTATTCTCAAGCACAAATAGCATAGGTTCCATTGGAATAATTGGAGGAGCTGATGGCCCAGCCATTATTTTTGTTCTTCCTTATGTACTTGGATTATTAAAAGTTTTCCTTGTATTGTTTTTTGAAATTGTTTTTATTATAAACTTGAGAAAACATGAACCATAATAAATATCGTCTAACAAGAAATATGCACTGCGCCCTGCGGGCTTGGCATTCGGCAAATGCGGCGTTGACGTACTTCGCATATTTCTGAAACGTTATCTGAAACGCACGGCAAATACACCATAGATTAAATCTTTATTCCTTTTTTCACGGAACTCAATCGTTATATCATTGACATTTCCAATTGCCGTATATATATTGTGTATACGGAGAATTGATATGATAAAAACAATGATTCAACACGGAAATAGTTCAGCTCTTGTTATTGATAAACCAATTATGGATCTCCTTAATATTGAACAAAACACGCCCCTTGAAATTATTACTGACGGTAAAAATATTATTATTTCTCCAATTCGCGAGACAAATCGCCTTGAACGGCTTTCATCATCTTTAAACAAGGTAAACAAAAAACATTCTAATACCTTGAAAAAGCTTGCGAAGTAATGAAACGAATCGATTTTTTAACCCTTGCTGAAATTATTGAAATACATATGAATCAAATAGATTTATACGGTGGCGACTCATGTTTAAAAGATATTACTCTGTTGCAATCCGCCATGGCTCTTCCTGAATCAACATTTGATAACAAATTTCTTCATAAAGATATATATGAAATGGCAGCCGCTTATGCTTTTCATATATGCCAAAATCATCCGTTCGTTGATGGGAATAAACGAGTTGGGCTTGTTACAGCTCTAGTCTTTCTGGATTTTAATGGAATTGATATTGACGATCCCAATGAACTATTATATAAAGCAATGATGGATGTCGCATCTGGCAAATTAAATAAAGAAAAATTTGCTGATGTTTTCCGTTCTTTAAACAATGTAACATAAAAAAAGCCGGACGCATCAGATAACAGCGGCTACACACTGCGCTCTTCCCGAGGCATAGCCTCGGTCCGGTGCTCGGCACATCGGCTCACATACTCTCGTAAACTCATGTGCGTTATTTGAAAGCGCCGCATCTTACCTCAATAAATTAGTAGTTGACATACGTGATATTCATGTTAATTTTATACGTAGTGAGGTCACGTATGCAGACTAAACTTACATTATCAATTGATAAGACTATAATACATAAGGCAAAACTCTATGCTAATAGAAGAGAAAAAAGCCTTTCTCAAATTGTTGAGGATTATCTAAAATCCATTTCAGCAAATGAGATGCCAAAGTCGACTTCCGATAATATTCCTCCAGTAACAAAATCTCTTGCAGGAATTTTGAAAGGTAAAGATGATTTTGATTTAAAATCTTCAATAACCGAATATCTGGAAAAGAAGCACAAATGAAGATTTTAATCGATACAGATGTATTGATTGATTTTTTATATCAAAGAGAAAATTTTTTCGAAAATGCAGTGAAAATTGTTTCCTTGATAGAATCGAAAAAAGTAAATGGGTATATTTCTTCTCTTATTATCTGGAATTTATTTTATATTTTGTCAAAGCACTTGGGTGATAAAGTTGCTAGGCAAAAAATAAAGGATTTTCGATCAATCATCAATATTATTTCGATAGATGATCAAATTATCGATTCAGCATTGAATTCAAACATAAAGGATTTTGAAGATTCGATTCAATTCTTTGCTGCAAAAAAAGAGTTTATTGATATTATTGTAACAAGAAATAAGAAGGATTATCCGAAAAACATTATTTCAATAATGAATCCAACAGAATTTTTGAATTCTCTTGAATATACAGTATAGGGCAGCGCCTTCGGATAACTGAGAGTGTCTGCTTCGCGCGGTGCTCGACCTGCGGCCCAGCCGATGCTCAGGGCTTCGCCAAATGAAGCAGTTTGTGTTGCACTTCCCCAGGCTGAGAAAAATTATATGCAATAAATATTCCTATTTGCTTAAAGTCATAATAATGAAAAATAAGGTAAGAGTTTAAAATGACAAAGTTAAAATATTTAGTGATCTTTGTAGTATTTATATGTTGTAGTTCAAATAACATAAAAATATGCTCAAAATGGAGTTTAAATAAAATATGTAATGGTGAGAAATGTATTTTTTTTAATGTAAATCCAATATTACAATTTTATAAATCAGGTGAAATTATATGTGGAAGCGACGAATTTACGTGGAAAATAGTTGATAACTTTTTGTATTTAAATGATAATCAGAATTCAATTTTGAAATCAAATATATATGAAGTCAAATTTATTACAAATGATAGTTTGGAATTAACTGGTGAAAAGCATGAGATTTATTATTTGAATAAAATAGTTGAATAACTTTCTTCGTGCCTCATCATTCACCGTACTCAAGCCCGGCATAGATTTTGTTCTTAATTTAATTAAAATTTTGCTTTCTTCTGGAAGCTTTACTTTTTATGTTTGCATAAGAAATCATTTATTTCCACCAAGGTGTTTCTAAATGCTGAAGAATAATATTATCGGCAGGGGCATGACTGCCGAAGTTTATGAATGGGATGACAGCAAAGTTTTAAAACTTTACTATGAAGGGTTTTCTGAAGATATCATTAAATTTGAAGCTAATATCGGAAAACAGATTTTTGAAGCGGGTATTAGTTCTCCCGAAGTGTACGGCATTGTTGAAGTCGAAGGGCGGCTGGGTATTGTTTTTCAGCGCATCCATGGACAGTCAATGCTGAAATTGATTGAAAAAAAACCGTGGAAGCTTGCATATTATTCCCGCTGTATGGCGAGGATGCATGCAGAAATGCATTTAAGAAGTGCAGGTGGACTTCCGGATCAAAAAGATAACCTTGTTGCTTCTATTGCGGAATCTTCCAATCTGCTTGCCGGCAAAGAGAACGTCATAATAAATTATCTGAATAACCTTTCGAACGGTACGAGCGTTTGTCACGGTGATTTTCATCCCGACAATATTATTGTTGCTGACGGCGAGTTGACCGCGATTGACTGGATAAATGTTTCTTCGGGTAATCCGTTTGCTGATGTTGCGCGTACATGCCTTATGATCGGTTCTCCCGCAATGCCTCCCGGTTCTTCCATGTTATCGGTTATTATTTCTAAATTAGCAAAAAAACTGATTTGTTCGTTCTATTTGAAAGAATACATTAAATGTACCAAGTCAAGGTACGAAGTCATAGATGAATGGTTCCTTCCTGTTGCGGCGGCAAGACTAAGAGAAAAAATTCCGGGTGAAGAAAAATGGATAATGAAAATTATTGATGAACGGTTGAAGCGGTTGTAAGCAGTATTTATTTAAAACATGAAAGGAATTTTAAAAGGTAGAGAGCTTAGCCCTCTACCTTTTAAGGAATTAGTACAAATACTTCTTATTAACTTTGATGTAGAATTCAACCCACTCATTTGATAAGATATCTTTCTTTTTTCCTTTTTTGATCGCGTTGGTTTTTATTACAAGATCCTGACCGTCCTTGAGATCGCTTACTATTATCTTCTTAGCCATATTACCTTCAACGGCTCCCATGGCATTAGTAAATCTGTCATCATCTTTTTCACTACCGTCTGCTTCAAAAAGCTGAAGAGTCAAATCGAAAGAAGAATTTTCATTAGGAACGATATAAGTAAAGCTTGCGTTTTCAGTTGCTTCACCTTTTTCTTTGTATTTCTTACGTGAAGATCTCGGAAGACTCCAGAAGCTGTTTGCTCTCTTCCCGTCAGTTATGTCAATATTGCCGTACAGTTCCAGTTCTTTACCGTTTCCGTCATTTGCATTTGTTTTAATTTTATAAAGGGTAAAAGTGGTTTGAATACCTTCTCCAAACTTATCAGTTGTTTTTACAAGAGTGTATTCGTCATTGTAAACTGTATTTGCGACAGAATTGTCATCAACAAATCTGAGTTTGTATGCAATAATCTTTCCGGTATTTTCTTTTGAGAATTTATCTGTTACAAGCATATTCATAAATCCATCAAGATTTGTGACAACTGATTTGGCGCCTATAACTGTTACATTGATCTGATCCTTTGATTCACTTTTGCTTTTATCGACTTTTAAATCTGCATTGTATTTTCCGTACACTTTTGCATCAATTTCTGCTTCAAGACTTGTTTTAATAGAGTTCCATGATTTTTCAGACTCAATTGTAAGATATGCGAGTCTGCCGTACGAGATGGTTGAAACATAAACCGGTCTGTATCCTTTGAAATCCTTAATGTCGAAGCTGTCGTACAAGAATGTTCCGGGGCCCTGGTCAACATCGACTGTATAAAAAGTTTCCATGAATTTGACCATGTATTTGCGCTTATTTGAGCCTGTGTTGAAATCAAAACCGCTTTTAATGTTTGTTTCAACAACACCTGAGTTGAACCCGACACCGAAATTAAATTTAACTCCGAAATCTGATTCTGAAAATATTTCGGTTGCTTCAAACGAATATGTTGTAGATATGGTGCCGAGATTCTGATTCATTATTTTATTGTGCAGTGTTCTGTATCCTGAAAGTGAAGGAACATAAGTATCCTTAACTTTTCCGGCTTTTCCTTCCTTGGTTTCAATATTTGTCAGGTCGTAAGAAATGGTGATGGGTCTTTTTGTTCCTTTGCTGACTTCCTGATATGTTCCCGATTCAATTGTGTGACCTAACAGTACTGATCCGGGATATATAACGTCTGATGAAGGATTAAGCAGTATCTGCTGATCAAACGCGGCGCTTGCCTTAAATTTCTGTTTTGTTGTGATGTACGTAATCGGTGTTCCGTCACTGGTTATTGTCTGCTTTCTTGATTCTTCAACCGGATTGCTTAAAGGTGTTTCTTTAAGTGACTGAGGTTTTACATTATTATTAATTCCTTCCGGATTGCTCAATGCTTCCAGCTGTTTAATTAATGCTTTGTTGGGGGCAGTTGCTTTAGGGTCTTTTTTAACAGGAGTATTCTTCTCTTCTTTTTTTTCTTCTTTGCCTGTAACTTTGTTCTTAATTTTTTTGATTAAACCGGCTTCTGAAGGCATGCTGAAAAAAAGCGAAGCGAGCAGTAAAACCGATAGAACTTTAAAATATCGCATAATATCCTCACGATGGTTTTATTTCCGGTTTGTTCCAACCGGATTGTTTTAAGCAATTAAGTATAGTTTAACATAATGCATTTGTCAATAAATATGGATAAATTAAAGTTTTTATTTTAAAATGCAATAATCATTTTAATTTGATCTTTCGGTAGTTTGGTTTTCAGTTCTTGGCCGTAAATCTGATTTTAATTATAATTTAAATTATTTGACATGTTTTAAAAATATAATCTTGCTGATGTCAAGATTATTTGACAAACATACAGGAGATGCAAGGTGAAATTATTTAATTCTTTTAGATCTTTACGTCATTCATTTGCAGCATTAGCTGTTTTTCTTTTTATTTCATGTATCGGAAGCGGTACTCAGGCAAAAACATCAGACAATCAGATGCTCTTTATTGCCGTACTTCAGGGGAATCTTGTTCAGACTGAAAAAATGCTCAAAGAAGGTGCGTCACCTGAAACACGCGGAGTCAGCGGAAATTCTCTTTTGTCTACAGCCTGCCATGCAAGCAATGCTGAAATGGCAGATCTTCTTTTAAAATACAAGGCAAATCCGGATAAGCCGAACAAGGACGGATCGATTCCGCTTAATTTTGCCTTTAAGCCCGTCATACTGAAAAAGCTGATAGATAAAGGTGCAAACATTTATCAGGTCTCAAAAAAAACCGGTGCTACCGCGTTTGAAACATGGTGTGCGACTGCATGGGTTACAACCGAGGCTGAGAAGCAGGAAATGATTAAAATTATGAAGTCGCAGAAGATCAAGGTTGACCGTGCTTATCTTGAAAAAATTTCATGGATAACCGACAAGGATATAAATGAGATTTTGAGGCTTTATCTGCAGAAGGGTTATGATCTTAATAAATCGTTTAATTCTGCAAAAAACATGCCTCTTCATATCGCAGCATCAAATGATAATTATTCTTTAATGCATAAGCTTATCTCTGCCGGTTCCAGAGCATCATATAAGAATATCGAAGTCCGTGATCCGCTGAATTTGATAGCAGGTTTTCCAAACAGCAAAAGAACTGAAACCGAATTTAAAAAGATGCTTTCAGAACTTCTTGCAGCCGGTGCAGATATAAATACTGTAGACAGTGAAGGTGACACTCCATTGATTAATGCCGCGGATGTTGATAATTTCGGGAAAATAAGGGTTCTGCTCGGCACAAAAGGAATTGATATTCATAAAACCGGAAATTACGGAGAAACAGTACTTTTCAGATCAAAGAATTTAGTGACTACAAAACTTCTTGTAACTGCGGGGCTTAAAGTCAATCATCCGAATAAATATAATCTTACTCCTATTTTTAATGTAATTGATCCGGCAAGCGTAAGCTATCTTATTCAAAAGGGCGCCGACGTCAATCATGTGGATGGTGACAATGAAAACGCTTTGCTGTATAATATGCACTCGGCTTATGATGCTATAAGATACGGTTCATCATCAGAAGCACAGACTAAAAAATATATTGAAAAAGTTAAGATTCTTATTAAGAGCGGCATCGATGTAAACTGCAAGGCAAAAAAGACTAATTATACCGCTTTGTTCTGGGCAGAACGTGCAGAGATGGATAAGATTGTTGATATATTAAAAAAAGCGGGAGCGCGCAAATAATTATTTTAAAGCGGACTTTTATATAAGCCCGCTTTAAAAATTTAATTCAAAACTGTTTTTATTCTGTTTAAAATCTCAAGATACTTTTCGCGTGTTTTTTCTACAACTTCTTCGGGAAGCGCAGGTGCAGGGGAGTTTTTGTCCCAGGTTGTAGTATTTAAATAATCGCGTATATACTGTTTGTCAAAACTCAACGGCGAAATGCCCGGAGTGTACTTTTCTTTTTCCCAGAAGCGTGAAGAGTCCGGAGTAAGAACTTCATCAATTAAAATCAGTTCATCTTTTACGATTCCGAATTCGAGTTTTGTGTCGGCTATTATGATATTGCATTTATCAAGAACTTCTCCCGCAAATGAAAACACTTTAAGTGTCATTTCGGAAATTTTTCCGGATAGTTCCTTTCCAAGTTCTTTCTGCATGTGCTCAAAAGCAATGTTTTCGTCATGGCCTTCATCGGCTTTAGTTGAAGGAGTGAATATCGGTTTTTCGAGTCTGTCAGCTAGTTTAAGACCGGTTGGAAGTGTGATTCCGCAGATAGCACCGGTTTTTTTATAATCATTCCATCCAGTACCGATGATGTAGCCGCGGGCGATACATTCGAAGTCTATTTTTTTTGCTCTTCGCGTGATGACTGCGCGGTCTTTAAGTTCATCATGATCACAGAAGGGCTTTGGAAATTTTCTATAATCAGTTTCGACTATGTGATTTCTCATGAAGCCGATATTTTTGAACCAGAGATTTGATATGGTGTTGAGTATTTCTCCCTTGCCTGGAATTCCGTTAGGGAAGATGTGATCGAACGCCGAAATTCTATCAGTAGATACTATCAGAAGATGTTCATCATCGAGTTCGTAAACATCTCGTACTTTTCCGGAAAACAGCTTTTTGGCGCCGGGTATATTTGTCTGTGTAAGAGCTTTCATTTTAACCTCGTTATTTGTTTTTATAATAACATAAAATTATAATTTTGCAATGCACTTATTTAAAATCTCATTAACAATCTGAGGATTTGCCTTGCCCTTTGATTCTTTCATCACCTGACCGACTAAAAAGCCCGCGGCTTTTGCTTTTCCTTCTTTTATGTCGGCAATGGATTGAGGATTCGCAGCAATAACAGCCTCAACTATTTTTTCAATTTCAGATGTGTCAGAAACCTGAACGAGACCTTTCTTGTTCACTATTTCTTCAGGATCATCTCCGCTTTGAAGCATATCAGCGAATACTGTTTTTGCTATTTTTCCGTTTATGACATTTTTATCTACGAGAAGAAGGAGTTTCGCGAGAGATTCGGGTTTAACTATGAATGATTCCATTTTTTCCGAATCGTCAACATGAGCAAGCAGTTCGCTCATAATCCAGTTGGAAGCTTTTTTCGGGTTTGCGCCGTTTGAAACAGTTTTTTCAAAATATTCCGCAAGTTCTCTTGTGCTTGAAAGAACAGATGCGTCATATATAGGAAGCGCGAAATCCTTCATAAATCTGTCAATTTTTGCGTCAGGAAGTTCCGCAAGAGATGATTTAAGTTTATCAATAAATTCTTTATCTACGATAACAGGTGCGAGATCGGGATCCGGAAAATACCTATAGTCATGAGAATCTTCCTTGCTTCTCATTGAATATGTTTCAAGTTTGTCGGCATTCCAGAGGCGCGTTTCCTGAACGATGGTTTCGCCGTATTCTGTCATCTGAAGCTGTCTTTTATATTCGAATTCAATCGCAAGTTTTACGGCTTTAAATGAGTTCATGTTTTTTATTTCGACTTTGTTGCCGAGTTTTGTTGCGTCTTCAGGCATAATAGAAATATTTACATCACAACGCAGTGAACCTTCTTCCATATTGCAGTCGGATACTCCGATATAGCGCAGTATCTGTTTGAGTTTAGAAAGAAATTCATAAGCTTCATCGCCGCTTGAAATGTCCGGCTCGGTTACTATTTCAATAAGGGGAGTGCCTGAACGGTTGAAATCGACATATGAGTAATTCTTTGAAGCATCTTCGGGGTGAACATTTTTCGCCGCATCCTCTTCAAGATGAATTCTGTTCAGGCGTATGTCTTTAAATCCTTCACCGGATTTGACTCGTATTTTTCCGCTTTTGCAGATCGGTTTGTCAAACTGTGAAATCTGATAAGCTTTCGGAAGATCCGGGTAGAAATAGTTTTTTCTGTCGAATTTGGAATACTCTGATATTGAACATTCTGTTGCAAGACCCGCGAGTATGGCTTTTTCGAGTACTTTTTTATTTAGAACCGGAAGAACACCTGGAAGTCCCATGCAGACGGGGCAGGCGTGAGTGTTTGCTGCAGCTCCGAATTCTGTTGAACATGAGCAGAATATTTTTGATTCAGTGTTAAGTTGTGCGTGAACTTCGAGTCCGATTACTGTTTTGTATTTCATTTTATCTCCGGAAATCCAAATTGCGTTGTATTATGGAAAATATTGCGCGGTCATTTGTCAATCAAAAAGGGCGGAATTAATTATTGACAAAAAGGCGTCGCGGAAAAGAAGTGAAATGATTTTTCGGTTTCAAAATCTGCTTATTCAGCGTGTTTTGATTCAATATCAGTGTTTGAATTTCAGATTCTGATCAATTCCTTTTGAAATCTATGAGGTCCTATGTTTGCAGAAAGAACCCACTGCGGTGATTTATCGGTTGCTGATGACGGAAAAGAAGTTGTTGTTTGCGGATGGGTTGACCGTCGCAGAGATCACGGCGGCGTAATTTTTGTTATGGTTCGTGATGTTTCCGGAGATATTCAGGTAGTTGCCGATGAGACGCATTCCAAAGAAGCCGCGTTATCGGCGGATAAGCTTAGAAATGAATACTGTGTTTATGTTAAAGGGAAAATCAGAAAAAGAACTCCTGAAAACATTAATCCTAATATAAAATCCGGTGAAATCGAACTCGTAGCAGCAGAAATAAAGATTCTGAGCGAATCGGCGCCGACTCCTTTTTCAATTGAAACAAGAGATAACCTGAGCGAAGAGGTCCGTCTCAAATACAGATTTCTTGATCTTAGAAGAGCAGAAATGCAGGAAGCGATGATCAAGCGTCACGAAGTGATGCAGGTTACGCGAAACTATCTTACAAAGAACAGATTTTATGAAATAGAAACTCCAATACTTAACAAATCAACTCCTGAAGGAGCGAGAGATTTTCTTGTGCCTTCAAGAATCAACAAAGGAGAGTTTTACGCGCTTCCGCAGTCTCCGCAGATGTTTAAGCAGATTCTTATGATGTCGGGATTCGACAGATATTTTAATATCGTAAAATGTTTCCGCGACGAAGATCTCCGTAATGACCGTCAGCCTGAGTTTACCCAGATTGATATGGAACTTTCCTTCATCGATCAGGATATGATAATTGAAATTATCGAAGGACTGCTGAAAGATATAGTTAAAGCTGTTAAGGGCATTGAAGTTAAGACACCATTCATAAGAATATCATACGATGAAGCTATGTCGCGTTTCGGGAAAGATGCTCCTGATACGCGCTTTGGTCTTGAGCTTTGTGATCTTTCTGACGTTTTCAAAAATTCGACATTTAATGTATTTGCAAACGCTCTTGCTTCAAAAGGCGTCGTAAAAGCGATTGCCGTAGAAAACGGTGAAAAAGTTTCGCGCAAGATGATTGACGAGTGGACTGAATACGTTAAGACATTCAAGGCCGGAGGTCTTCCGAATGTAAGATTCAGAAACGGCGCGTTTGAAGGCGGATTCGCGAAATTTCTTTCTGATGATGAAAAGAAAGGCATAATAGAGAAAATGAATCCGAAGGAAGATTCGATTATATTCTTCGGTTCTGATAAAAAGAATGTAGTTTATGACACACTCGGAAATCTCCGTATAAAAATTGCGAGAGAGCTTGATCTCATAGATAAGGATAAACTTAATTTTCTATGGGTTACAGATTTTCCTCTTTTTGAATATTCTGAAGAAGATAAGCGTTTCTATGCAAAACATCACATGTTTACGGCTCCTTCGCCTGAAACGATTCCTCTTCTTGAGAATATGAATCCTGATAATGTTGATGACATGAAGGCTCTTGCGTACGATATCGTTCTTAACGGTTCGGAAATCGGCGGCGGTTCAATAAGAATAAACAGAATGGATCTTCAGAAAAAAATGTTTGATCTTCTCGGAATGTCCGAAGAAGAAGCGAAAGTTAAATTCTCATTTCTTCTTGATGCCCTTCAGTTCGGTGCGCCTCCTCACGGCGGTCTAGCTCTCGGTCTTGACAGGGTTATGATGCTTCTTCTTAAACGTGATTCAATTCGCGATGTTATCGCGTTCCCTAAGACTCAGAAAGGGCAGTGTATGATGAGTAATGCGCCGAGTGAAGTCGCGATTGATCAGCTTAAGGAACTTTCGATAAGGGTTATCGGGCAGTAATGGATTTAAATTTCGAGTTTGATGATTCTTCGCTTGCGGCAAAGCTTTGCGGAGTAAAAGATTCAAACATAAAAGAAATAGAAAAATCTCTCGGAGTGAGTATCGTTCCGAGAGGAAACGTTCTTATGATTTCGGGTGATGATACCGGAGTTGAAAACGCTAATTCGCTCATGCATCTCATGAGCGATTATCTTCATGATAAAGACGACAGTTTCGAATTTGATCCGTTTGATCTTCGTTATCTGATAGACATGTCCAGGCAGGGAATAAAAATCCGGCCTGAAGATATTTCCAGACTAAAGGTTAAAATTCCTGATACCGGAAAAACCGTTTATCCCAAGTCGTATACCCAGGCTCACTATCTTTCGGAAATATCCAAAAAATCAATAGTATTCGGCGTCGGACCTGCCGGTACCGGAAAAACTTATCTTGCTGTAGCTGCAGCATTACGCGAATATTATGCGCAGAAAGTTTCACGCATTATACTGACCCGGCCAGCTGTTGAAGCAGGTGAATCACTCGGTTATCTTCCAGGCGATTTTATGCAGAAGATAAATCCGTATCTCAGACCTCTTTATGATGCGTTATTTGACCTTATGAGTTACGAAAAGGTTACACGTCTCATTGAAAACAATACGATTGAAATTGCTCCTCTTGCTTATATGCGCGGAAGAACTCTTAATAACGCATTTATAATTCTTGATGAATCACAGAATACGACCAAGTCGCAGATGAAGATGTTTTTGACACGCCTTGGTAATAATTCGAAAATGGTAATTTCCGGAGATGCAACCCAGATCGATATAGACAAACCGTCGCAGTCCGGTCTTCTTCATTCAATGAAAATTCTCCGTGGAATTAAAGAAATTTCTTTTGTGGAATTCGGTCCTGAAGATATCTGCCGTCATCCTGTTGTGCAGAAAATTGTTTCGGCATATGATGCCGAAGCTGGAGAAAACAAATGAATTTTCTTCTCTTAAAGTTTAAGAGCATATCTTACTATATTTACGGCAACAGATTTTTCAGAATATTCTTTTTTATGAATGTTCTTCTTATTCTGGTTTCAAGCGTTCTTCTGACTTTAAACAGTGTCGGAGACGTTTATTCATATTCAGAAGGAGATATCTGTCTTGAAACTATACGCGTTAAACGCGATATATCATATACGGTGGATGATCAGACCGAGATTTTAAAGAGAAACGCCGGTGAGAATGTACCGGTTTTTTTTGATTATGATTCGGCTGTTTTGAATGAAAGAGTCAGATATGTTTACAGATTGTTTAAAGGACTTCAAGCAGGTTATGATTCTTCATCTACCGCAATAGGCGATTATGATAAGCTTGAATATCTCAATAATAATTTTCCTGAATTTTCCCGTCTCAATAAAAATTTTTTTGACGCTCTTATTTCGGCAAAATCATCTGATGATCTTAAAAATTCAATCGTTAAAGCGCTGAGTGATATATATGATGAAGGCGTTCTCGACAAGCCCTATTCAAACCCGTTGAATATTCCCAATACAAAAGCTGCATTTATAGATGCCGCCGGTTCACGTGATTCGCAGAAAAACGTTAATCAATTAAGAACTTCGGATGATGTAAGAAAGAATCTGAATGAAATTCTCAGACCTTATGTTCAGCGTTTTCCGGCTAACCAGCAGATCGCTGCTGTTATAATTATTAGAAACCTGATTGTACCGAATCTTTTTTTTAATGAGGCTGAGACGCGAAAGCAGATTGAAAAGGCTGCGAAAGAAATAAAACCGGTTGTAGCAGTATTAAAAAAAGATCAGATAATAGCCAGAGAAGGAGACCCTGTTTCTCCTGAAGTCTTAGCGAAAATTAAAATAATGAATAAGCATTCGGCAAAGCTGCATATCAATTTCATAATCGGTATTATCTTTTTTCAGCTTTTGATTTATCTTATTATAGCACTTTATCTTAAGGATTATTTTGCCCGCACTATTAATGATGTCAAAATTCCAATCTTAACTTTTTTTGTTGTCACAGGTTTCTTCCTGTATGCATTTTTTGCATATAGACAGAATACGGAACTGAATTCAGTTTATATATTTGCCCTGGCTCTTCCAATACCGTTTATTGTTATCACACTGAGTCTTCTGTGTAATATTTATATTGCTTTTCTTGCCGGAATTTACGCGGTTACATTTGTTAATGTGATTTCAAACGGAGATAATGCTTCAACAGTAATAGCCTCGGTTTCCCTGCTTATTTCGATATTTGCTTCCAAAAATATCGATAAACGAACGGATTTTCTAAATGTCGGAATCGGAATTGCTATTGTAAACAGCATTCTTTCTGCGGCAATAGGATTTATTGATGATTATTCTTATCAGAGAATTTTATCAAATGTTAAGGTTTCATTTATAAGCGGTCTCGCAAATACGATTGCAGTTATGGGGCTTTTTCCGATTTTTGAACATTTCTTCGGAGCAACAACCCGTTTCAGACTTCTTGAGCTGATGGATCTTAATTCATCTATATTTAAAAAAATGCTGATAAAAGCTCCCGGAACATATAATCACTCGATAATGGTTGCCAATCTTTCAGAAGCTGCTGCAAAGGAAATAAATGCCGATCATTATCTCGCAAAGGTCGGAGCATTTTACCATGATATCGGAAAAATAAATGATTCTGCGATTTATATAGAGAATAAAAAAGAAGGCGAGAAAATCGAGAAAGAACCCCTCGAATACTGCCGTTTGATTATTTCTCATGTTGAAAAGGGAATCAGACTTGCGAAAGAATTGAAACTTCCTGATGAAGTTATTGATTTCATCAGAGAGCATCACGGACAGAGCACGATGACATTTTTCTATCACCAGGCTCTTGAAAAAGCAAGCGGCGAAAGCAATTCTTTTGTCAATCAATCAGATTTTCAGTATCCCGGACCAAAACCGCGTACAAGAGAAACGGCGCTTGTTATGCTTGCCGACGCTATAGAAGCTGCTTCAAGAAGCGTTACGGAACCTACTTATACAAAGCTTGAAACTCTTGTGAAGAAAATAATACATAACAAGCTTAATGAAGGCGAGTTGGAAAATTGTGATCTTACATTAAAGGATATCAATAAAATTCAAAAAGCTTTCATCCGCATTCTCGCAGGTATTTTTCATACCAGAATAGAATATCCGGATAAAGAAGATATACGTAAACTTGAAAAACAGGTAAATAAAGCGAATGAATAAAATTGCCGTTTTTACACAGGGTAAAGTTAAATTTCCATACAACGATATTCCGAAATCTTATATTACTTCTGTGGTCAGAAAATCATTAAAACTGCTGACTCTCGAAAATGTTTCAATTTCTATAATAGTGTCTGATAATGATTTTATAACAAAAATCAATTCAGATTACCGTAAAAAAAATTACGCGACTGATGTTATATCCTTTGCATATAGAGAACAGCCTTTTCCTGAAATAAAAGAGGAGAATGAGGTTCTTGGAGATATTTATGTTTCGGCTGAAAAAGCTTCTGAACAGGCTGAAGAAATCGGACATTCTCTCAAAGATGAATTTGCAAGGCTTCTCGTTCACGGAATTCTTCACCTTATCGGCTATGATCACGAAAAGGGAAAAAAAGAAGAACTCCGCATGCAGGAAATGGAAGATTATATTCTCGAAAGAATATGACCCGAAAACCACTGGACTTTTAATTAAAAACAAAATATTCTGGCGCAAAGGAGGAACGGATGAAACGTATAAAAAAAATTCTGCCTTTTGCCGCGGGAATCTTATTAGGCATGATATTACTCTTTCCGGTTTTTGCTTTTAACCGTCAGGATTCAATAATTGCTCTTACAGACGGAAATTTTATGCGTTCTGATTTTTCTTTTTCTGTATTTTCCCGTGTTATATATTTTAATTCGGCAGGATATCAGACTAAAGAAGCTGCTGTTGCCGGAACAAACGGCCATTCATTCGGAATCGTTAAAACGGAAAATCTTCTTTATATCGAATTTATTCATGAATCGCCTGTAGAAGATACAGCATTGCAGGATGATCAGTCAGTCAAAATTGATTTTCCATACGCCGGAAAATATAAACTGAATGCTAATGGAAATGACGGGATACTGAATATAATTAAAACTGAAAAAGGCTACTATGCGACAATTCAGTTTCCGAATTGGGGTAAAGCCTCAGTTGAAATTTTAAAAAGACTTTCCTTTAAAGGCAGGCGGATTTATTTTGTCCGTTCGGTGAGTACAAAAGAAGAACTGGCAAAGACCGGGGCGACATCGTACTTTACTCAGGAATATTACGGAGAATTTTCCACAGACGGAACTCTTGTAAGCGGTCAGTATGTGCTGCGCGGGGCGAAGTATCAGTGGAATGCAATCAGAATTAAGAGGTAAATATGGCATTAAGCATCGGAATTGTCGGGCTTCCAAACGTAGGCAAATCGACACTATTTAACGCTTTGACAAAGGCTCAGAATGCACAGGCGGCGAATTATCCATTTTGTACAATTGAACCGAACAAGGCAATAGTTGCTGTTCCTGACAAAAGATTGAAAGATCTTTCTGCAATCGTTAATCCGCAGAATATTCAGAATGCGGTAGTTGAATTTTATGATATCGCGGGTCTTGTCAAAGGTGCATCCAAGGGTGAAGGTCTCGGAAATCAGTTCCTTTCACATATTCGTGAAACTTCCGCAATTGTTCATGTCGTCAGATGTTTTGAAGATGATAATATAGTTCATGTTTCCGGTTCTATAGACCCGGTTAGCGATATAGAAGTAATTAATACAGAGCTTATTCTTGCAGATATTCAGATGCTCGAAAAAAGAATCGAAAGGCTTGAAAAAAATGCTAAGGCAGATAAGAAACAGCAGCCTCTGCTTGATAAAGCCAAAGCTGTTCTTGAATTTCTGAATCAGGGAAAACCTGCATCTTTGTTTCCTGAACAGGATGATGTATTGGAAGAACTTAAAAAAGAATCAGGCCTTATTACCTTAAAGCCTGTAATTTTTGCTGCGAATGTTGATGATTCGGATATAGCTTCTGATAATGCTCATGTCCAGGCTGTTAAGAAATATGCTGAGGGTCATAATGCCAGAGTAGTAAAAGTGTGTGCGAAAATCGAAGAAGAGATGAGCGGAATGAGCGATGATGAAAGGCTTGAGTTTCTTCTTTCGATGGGTTCCGACGGAGAAAGCGGACTCGAGCATATTATCCGCGAAGGATATGCAATACTAGGACTCATAAGCTATTTTACGGCAGGAGTAAAGGAAGTCCGCGCATGGACTATCCAAAAAGGATGGAAAGCGCCGAAAGCCGCTTCCGTTATTCATAACGATTTCGAACGCGGATTCATACGTGCGGAAGTTATCGCTTTTCAGGATTTTATACAGAACAAAGGTGAAGCCGGAGCTAAAGCTGCCGGAAAAATGCGCCTTGAAGGCAAGGAGTATGAAGTTGCTGACGGCGACGTTATGCACTTTCTTTTTAATGTATGAAACTCTTTAAAGTCGCGATTAAAGATTATGATGTTGTTCTTGCGGAAGAAATACTTTTTGCGCTTAATGCTCAGAGCATAACCGAAACGGAAGATGGAATATTCGCAATAGTTTCTGAAGAAAATATTGATGATATTGTCGAAGAATTCGGTTATCACGCGGAAATAACACTGATTGAAAACCGTGACTGGGTTAACAGCTGGGCGGAATCATTTCTGGGAATTGAAGCTTCGGAAAGAACCGCCGTTGTTACGCCAGGCTTTACTTTGGGAAAAGAGATAGAGATTATAGTTTCACCAGAGAACGCATTCGGTGCGGGTACTCATCCTACCACACGTCTTTGCATCAGACTCATTGAAGAAGTCTTTCTTTCGTTTCCGGTAAAATCATTTCTTGATATCGGGTCGGGAAGCGGTGTTCTTGCTATTCTTGCAGCAAAGCTTGGCGCAGAAAGTGTAACTGCTATAGAAGTCGATAAAGCGGCATATGATAAATCTATTGAAAATGCTGATAAAAATTCAGTAAGCATCAAGGTTCTAAATTCCGGTATAGAGGAATTTGCATCAGATTTTGAATATGACGTGGTTTGTGCGAATCTGCATTCCAAACTGATAGAAGATAATATAGTTTCTATAAAAAAACATGCCGGTGAAAACTCTTTTCTGATTTTAAGCGGGATAATGAATATCTGGGCGGATGATATGGAAAAAATATTTCAGAATCATGCTTTGTCTGTTTCAAGAAAAATAACTGAAGATGAATGGGTTGCATATCTTCTTTCGTGTGAATGAAGCAAACTCTTTATATAAGTGCTGAAATCATATTAAGAAAAATAATTGCTTAAAAAATGCTCATGTCTCAGACTGATTGCATGGAAAGTTTTGCGGAATATCATTTTATCAAAGGAAAAGTTATATTTTGCGGATGCAATATGGATATTCCCGCGTCACGTTTCGGCAAGAAGACATTCAGCCGAGGAGACCGCTTTCTTTTTATTCCCTATAACTGCCTGATAAAAAGATTATTTAAATTGCATTATATGGGCGTGCTGTGTGAAATTACAAGTGAAAAAAATTCAGAAGATAAGGTTATTTATGAAGTAAAGGGTCTTCATAAAGTTATAATAAAAAATTATAAAAAAGATTCTGCTTATTTCGAAGAGATATTTCCCGCAAAAAACGGGAAAACTGAAAATGTTGCAGGCAGTCTCCGGAAAAAAGCACAGGAATTTGTTTTTTTGATAAATACTGAAGAATCCGAAAAATTGATTTATCTGATGAATTTCAGTAGTGATTTTTCGGAGTTTTCTGATTTTGTGACAAATTATTTTATTCTGAATTACAAAGACAGAATCAGAATATTTTCAGAAAGGGATTTATATAAGAAGTATTTAATGCTTCACGCAATGCTGGATAAACTTATAATTAAGACACAAAAGAGGATTCTTCGTGAAAAAAAAAGTATTGGGTGATAATGCATATTTTACTGTTGAATGGTCAGAACTTATAAAATATGATAAGCATCATGCTTCGAGAGTCCTTCCGGAACTTGCGGGCATACTTTATTTTTATGACGTAAAAGGTAATTTTAAAGAAGATGTACTTTGTTTCGGATGCTGGAGAGAAGGTCTCAGAATGGAAATGAGGAATTTGTTTGATTCGTATTTCACAAAGTTTCCTTATCTTACCGATGAACTTAGAAAAAAAAATCTTTATTATAAGTTCTGTGTTCTGGATTCATCTCCGGCTGACATGAAGGATGTGATGTATTTTCTGATAAGCACCAATAAACCTATTCTTAATAATCCTGAAGAATTCAGCGATTCAAAACGATACAGCGAAATCTGCGTTGATGAGATAAATCCAAAAACCAAAAAACCGGTTTAGTGCTCCGAAATTTTGAGGTCTTTAGCGTTATAGATCGAAGATGTATTCTGTTTGATTGAAAGATATTCAAGAATATATTTCAGTCTGCATGCGGCATCAAGAGGTGAAGAAAACTTATTGTCGGCTACCGAAATATACTGCTGAATGCTTTTTACATTCATTGAGCGATGTTCGGGATCATCCTTGAAAATGTCATTTTTGAAAGTTTTATAAGTTTCATAAATTGATTTTATAAGCTCTTCATTTTTAATGAGATAAGCGAGATACAGATTTGTATCCGAATTTCTTGCATTACGGGTAAAAAACTTTAGTATTCTGAAAGTTATTTCCGGCATAAGATGATAATTCAACAGCTGGATAATGGTTTCTTCTATATCTGCCTCTACGATACGTTTGGTAGGGTAGGCGAGATTTTCAATATAAGGATAACCTGTTTTTGCTTTAAAAAATGCATATTCGATAAAACGATCCAAAGGATCTTTCTGCATAAGATTTATTTCATTTTCTGTGCTTTCAATTATAAGTTTTGCTTTTGCTTCGAGAGGCAGTTTGTTTTTTATTAGCGCATTCATGTTGAGAATGGCTTTTCGTGATTCCTCAGAATCAAAATCGTATAATTCTATTATCTTATCGCTATCCATATATGTGACATAAGTAATTTATGTGAATTGTCAAGACAATTTGTTTTTATGATTTTATGTTTTCATAAGATCAGGATAAGATCTTTGAAAAATACTTATGGTTGAAATTGACTTGATATTTTAGAGCGGATAAATAACGTGTAATCATGGAAGAACAGAAAAAAATTATCAAGGATTTGATATCTGTCGGAAAACCGGAAAACCTTCCGGAAATAGAAAGAGAGGCAAATTTTACGCCTTTTTACGGCATTCCGAAAAGAAGCGCTGCAGATACTTCTAAAATAATTATTTTAACAGAAGCTTTTTCAACAGAAAATGAATTTTTTGAATTTTCCCTTAAAGATGTCGGTCATATAGAAGAGATTGAAACAATTTCTGATTCTGAAGGCAGAAATGCTGTTAAAGTCCGCTTGTGGGTAAAGAAGGGAGCTCGTGCTCTTTCGAGCCGTTCTTTTGTAGTTGAATAATGTATTGTTTGCTTTATTGAGGTTTAAATGGACGGTTCTATTTTCGCAATTTTATCTGATATCCCCGATTATCTTATTAGTATGGCTCCCTATCTCCATTATGTATCTTTTGCCCTTTTGATACTTGCAGGATTTAATCTTCCTATTTCAGAAGATGTTGTAATGATTGTTTCCGGTTCAATCGCCGCGACTGTAGTCCCTGAAAATACTTTTATTATTTTAGTCGGATGCTTCCTTGGTGCTTATATCAGTGATATTTTTGCATATTGTATGGGGCGATATTTTTTAAGCTGGGTCATCCGCCACAAAAGAATGGCGAACATAATACCCGTAAAAAAAATAAAAACAATGGAACAGTATTTTTCAAAATACGGTGAAAAAACTCTTTTTTTCGGAAGATTTATTCCTTTTGGTTTCAGAAATGCGGTGTTTATGACCAGCGGAGTGCTTGGAATGAAATTCTATCACTTTCTGATTATCGATTTTCTGGCATTATGCTCAACTACTGCAATTCTTTTTACTCTCGGATATAAGTTCGGCGGAAACTATCAGATAGTTATTGATTTTGCAAATAAGTTTTATTTTATTCTGTTTCCTGCACTGATTCTGATCATTGTTTTTTTCATTAGAAAATTCATGAAACACCACCGCGAAAACATACAGGAATGATCTATAGAAAAAATGCTTTCTTCTAATTGACTGCTTATAATTGACTTTTTTGTTTGCATCGCATATAATAAACCGTTGCAAAAGGTCTTTATAAGCGGAGAACGCGTTATTAAATGAATAAACGTATTTGCTATTTTTCAATAGATTTATCCAATCCCTTCGGCGAGACTCTGCTGAGCAGTGTTTATAAAAGAGTTCATGAATACGGCGATAAACTTTTTGTAGCACACGGCGGTATATTGAATTCACCTCATGAATGGGAAGTCAGGCGAAATAGTTTATACGGTTATATTGATCCTGATGATTATGATGCCTTTATAATTTCAGGTATTTTAAGTTTTTCTTCTTATGAAAATTCCCGGAAGTTTCTCCTCCCGTATTCCAGAAAACCTTTAATCATTATTGGTGAAAAAATTGATTCCATCCCGTATGTCGGCGTCGATAATTCATCAGGTTTCAAAGATCTTATTGAACATATAATTGATCAGTCTGAATCCAAAAAAATTGCAGTTATAGCAGGTCCGGTAAATAATTATGATTCTTCTGAAAGATTCAATGCTCTGCGAGAAGTAATGGCTTCACGGCAAATCAGTTTACCGGATGAAAATATATATTTTGCAATTTTTAGTGCAGAAAGCGCTGTTGAGGGTGTTAGGGTTTTGCTTGATGAGCGTAAAATTGATTTTGATTCGCTTATCTGCTTTAATGACCGAATGGCAATAGGAGCTATGGGTGAGTTGAAGCGCCGCGGTTATCGTATTCCTGAAGATATAAGAATTTCAGGATTTGATAATACCTACGAATCAGAGTTTATGACTCCTCCGCTCACAACCGTATCATATCCTATTGATCAGGTGGGCATAGCCGCAGTTGACGGAATAGAAACCCTTCTTGCCGGTAAGCAGATTGATAAACCGGCAATTTTCCCGACTCAATTTATTAAAAGAAGATCATCCGGCAGTAAGGAGCTTTATGATTTTGATTATTTTGGTTATGATATCAGTTCTTATTTCATTGACGGATGTGAAATTGATTCGGATTATTTCATTTCATTTGCTGATAAATTATTGGTTTCTGAAAATATTGAGACCGATTATAGTGAAAATATTATAAAAAGACTCAATCTGTTTTTTTCTGATATTGATTTTCACAAAATGGATATAATCAGTATAATATTGAAATTCGAATTTATGGTTCTTTCGATATACTCTGAAGATAATTTTCTTCGTCTTTTTAAAAAATATTTTTTTTATTTGCATCAAATCGCCGAGAAGAAAAATAAAAAGTCAGTTTCTGATATATTGTTTTTTATGAGCGGATATTGCCATTCAAAAATACTGTCAATTGCCGTTAAAGATGCTATTGTAAGCAGAACCGAAGAGGAATATTTAATACAAATAGGGGAAGATTTAAGTTCTTCTTATGATATTCAGTCAATAAGAAAATCTCTTTCTACTTATTGTAGGTATATCGGTATAGAAACTTTATTCGTTGTTGTATTCGATGAAGAAAATAAAGAAAATGCATATTTGTCAGTGCGAATAGAAAATCAGCAAAATCTGCCTGTTGACGGTTTTAAAAGTTATCCGTCGAAGGAAATATTACCTGAAGAACTGAAAAATAAATATCATGAGCTTCTTCTTGATGCACTTTGTCTTGTGGATGATGATATCGGATATGTTTTATATAATCTTGGTAATCATCCGAATATTCTTTACAAGAGTCTCCGTAAGCATATATCGGGTGCTATTAAAGGAAATTCTCTTCTGCGTAAGATAAATAATTATTCTTCTAATCTCGAGAAACTGATTGGTGACCGTACTCAAAAACTGATTTCGGTTAATGAAAATCTTATCAAAGAAATTAAAAGACGAGAAGCTGCGGAAAATGAACTTATTAAAAAAAGAAATCTTGATTCGTTAGCACTGCTTGCCGGAGGAATAGCGCATGATTTTAATAATATTCTGACAGCTATAGGCGGCAACATAAATCTTCTGCAGATGAGAAAAGAACAGTCAATATTAAGAAATGAAAATCTTCTGAACCAGGTTTTATCGGCAGTTGATAAGGCCAAAAATTTAACTCAGCAGCTTTTGACTTTCTCTAAAGGAGGGCATCCAGTAAAAAAAACCCAGCATATCAAGCCTTTGGTTGAAGAAAGTGCGAAGTTTATTTTAGCCGGAAGCAATGCTAAACCTAAGTTTGATTTTATAGTTGAAGATGTTATCGTTGATATGGATTCGGGTCAAATTAATCAGGTATTAAATAATGTCATATTAAATGCCGTTCATTCGATGCCTGGGGGCGGTGAAATAGGAATTATTCTGGATGTTTATAGCGCAGAAAGTCAAAATAAATATGATCTAAGTCCGGGCAGTTATGTGAGAATTTCTATTTCTGATTCAGGATGCGGAATTCCTGAAAATATTGTTCATAAAATATTTGATCCATATTTTACCACCAAGGAAAAAGGCTCCGGTTTAGGACTATCGACATCAATCGCAATAGTAAAGAAACACGGCGGAAATATTGTAGTTAAGTCAGTTTTAAAAAAGGGAACGGTTTTTTATATATTTCTTCCGATTTCAAAAGGGAATGTTGATATTTCTGAAACTGTCAGCGAAAAAAGCCTGCCGTCAGGTATGTCTTTTTTGGTTCTTGAAGATGATCCGGACATTCAAAAATTGATTTTGAATTTTCTCCAGAATCTGGGGCAGAAGTGCGATATAGTTTCTGATGGATCAATTGCGCTTGAACTTTATCTGAAATCAAAAAATGACGGAAAGTATTATGATGGCGTTATACTTGATCTTACCATACCCGGCGGGATGGGAGGTAAGGATGTGATGGATAAGATTCTTGAAATTAATCCTGACGCCGCCGGAATTGTATCAAGCGGTTATTCCGATGATCCTGTAATTTCAGAGTACCGCAAATTCGGGTTCAAAGCTATACTTAGAAAGCCGTATCTTATATCAGACCTGAAAAACGCTATAATCGAATCACTTGAAATTAAATAAGTTTCTTGATTCTGTTAATTTCATTAAGAGCATCAATTGGTGTTATCCGGTCAGTATCAAGATTTTTAAGTTCGGCAATTGCCTTACTGTTCTCGCTGAAAAGATCGGGTTCTTCGTCTGTGCTTTTTTTAGTTTCCGGCCGTTTGATTTGTGTTTTTTCGTGTTTACGTAAATATTTTTTTGCGGCTTCTGTGACTTCTTTCGGAATGCCCGCGAGAGATGCAACATGAATTCCGTAACTCTTACCGGCAAATCCCTTAATTACCTTATGAAGAAACTCAACCCCGTGAATTGTTTCTTTAACCGAGACAGTAAGATTTTCAATTGTTTTTCCGTCTTCAAGTGCTGTCAGTTCGTGATAATGAGTTGCGAATAATGTTTTTGCTTTTATTTTCCATGCGATAAATTCAACTATTCCCTGGGCTATTGACATACCGTCATAAGTTGAGGTTCCTCTTCCGACTTCATCCATTACAATCAGTGATTTTTCTGTAGCGCTGTTTAAAATAGAAGCGGTTTCCGTCATTTCAACAAGAAAGGTTGATTCTCCTCTTGCTATATTATCAAAAGCGCCTATTCGGGCAAAAACCCTGTCGCAAACCGGGAGTTCAGCGCTTTCAGCCGGTACAAATGAACCGGTTTGTGCAAGAATCTGTATTACAGCTGCCATGCGTATGTATGTAGATTTGCCCGCCATGTTCGGACCG
The DNA here is from genome assembly GCA_022704645.1 of Spirochaetota bacterium. Lineage (GTDB taxonomy): Bacteria > Spirochaetota > UBA4802 > UBA4802 > JAFGJZ01 > JAKJGA01. The sequence goes on along the minus strand of JAKJGA010000005.1, from coordinate 4,274 downwards.
GTTATTATTTTTAAAACAGCATCATCGGAAAATTCAATATCATTAGGTATAAAAGGTTCGCCTTTAAGAAAACTTTCAACAACCGGATGCCTTCCGTTTTTTATCTTGAGTTCGTTGGAGGTTATTTCCGGTCGGACGTATTTGTTTTCAAGTGCGCATTGTGCAAGCGATGCGTAAAAATCGATTTGTGCAAAAAATTCAGCTGTCTGAAATATGATATTTTTTTCAGTTAGAACTTTTTGTCTTACCTCATCAATAAGTTTCTTTTCAAGTTCTGCTGCCTTTTCTCCGCTTGAAAGAGCATCAGTTTCAAAAAGCTGAAGCTTTTGAGTCGTGAAACGTTCCGCATTAACAAGAGTCTGTTTTCTGAGATAGTCTGCCGGAGCTTTGTCTGACTGACCTTTGCTGATTTCGATATAATAACCGTAAACTTTATTGTAGCGGATTTTAAGAGTGGGTATACCCAGTCTCTCTTTTTCTTCAGATTCATATTTTAAAAGAAAATCTTTTGCGTCATTTTTGAGAGAATACAATCTGTCAAGTTCGGAATTATAGCCCTGATTTATTACTCGGCCTGATTCTACGGAAATTGCCGGTTCCTTCATTACTGCATTATCGATCAGAGAGATAAGTTCATGATGTTCATTCAGGTGTTCCGCGACATCTTTGTAATGACTGGTAGAAGTTAGAAGTTTTTTGAAAACCGATGCATTCTTAAGTGATTCTGAAAGATTTACGAAATCTGCAGGTATATACTTGTTAACGCTTATTCTTGAATATATTCTTTCTATGTCCCGAATTGCGGATAAAGCCGTTCTGATATTTGAAAGAAGTGAGTGATTTGTAAAGAGTTCCTCAACCTTGTCGAGTCTTTTTGTTATTTCCTTTTTTGCTGAAAGCGGACGCAGAATTGATTTTTCAAGGTAGCGTTTGCCTGCAGACGTTTTTGTTTTGTCAATAATTGAAACAAGGGATCTTGTTTTAGTTCCGTCGGCCTGAGAGTTGATTATTTCAAGATTGCTGATAGCAGATTCATCAAGAATCATTTCAGAGTCTGTGCTTTCAAACTTAGGCATCTTGAGAATGTCTACGGCATCTCTGCTCCTTGATTTAATATATTCAATCAATGAACCTACTGCGGCAATTTCATATTTTTCATTGAGATTGATTCCTTTGAGGCTTGAAATCTTAAGTGCAGAGAGTATCCTTTCTCTTAGATATTCGTCATCGTAAAGCCATTCGCTTATTGATGCCGGTTTAATATTTTTAATTTTGAGATAATTGAAAAAACGGTCATCAGCTTTTCCCGTAATATCGTAGAATAATGATTCGACAGGATTATATTTTGATAATTCACCTCTGAATGAATCGTAAGAATTATCAATGATGCTTATTAAAAAATCACCGGTAGAAATATCGGCTGCGGCAATAGCGGTCTTGTTTTCTGAAATAATAATTGATGTGATGAAATTATTTGATTCGGATGAAAGGAGATTAGGCTCGGTAACTGTACCGGGCGTTATTATTCTGACCACTTCGCGTTTGACTATTGTTCCGTCGCTTGGAACCGATTCTGTCTGTTCGCATATCGCTACGTTGCAGCCTGATTTTATAAGCCGCTGAATATAGTTCTCAGAAGCATGATATGGAACACCGCACATCGGTGTTTCATGGCGTTTGGTTAGTGCTATGTCAAGAATTGATGAAGCTTTTTTTGCATCATCGAAAAACATTTCATAAAAATCACCGAGACGGAAAAAAAGAATTTCGTCCGGATGCTTGTCTTTTATTTCGAGATACTGTCTCATTAACGGGGTAAGCTTCTGTTCCATCTCATTCTCCGCTATAATATTCGTTTTTCCCGTTTTTTCTGACAAGCACAATATGGCCGTTAAATCCGAGTTCTTCTGAAAGGCGAATTTTTATATCCAGTGCATCTTCAGGGCTTGAAAAATTTCCGATATAAATAGCGAATTCTCTCGGCCGTTTAACGATTACTGAGCTTCCGTAATCTTTACGTATTCCAACGCGTATTTTTTTTGCTTCGGCAAGATTATAGAAAGGGCCTATTTCAACACAATAATATTCTCCTCCATTGACAGGTGTGATTTCTCTGGACGGAGATATATCGATTCTGTCTTCAGAAATGAAGAGATATCTGTTTACTAAAACAGGCTTGTACGGCATTAACTGTATTATTCTTTTTTTTGAAGAAAAGGCTTCCGGTGATTTCGGAAACAATTTTATGACATCTGAATACGCTGAAAAAGCCTCATTTATTTTTTTGTTTTTTTCAAGGATGTTTCCTGCGAAATACAGATCAGCAGGATTATTTTTTGCGTTTGCGATAAAGCCCCTATTATGATAATTCCGGTATTGCGCATAATCAGAAAGAATTGAGTCAGAAATATTTTCTCTCCGCAAAATCTGTTCAGCCTTTGTATAATCCTGTGAAAGAAGATGTCCTTTAATCAAAAGTATCGATATTTCTTTTCTGTATTTTCCTTTTGGGAAAAGGTAAAGGTAATCATTTGATTGTCTGATAAGTGAATCAATTTTATTTGATAAGTATAAAATTCCGCAGACTCTGAAATAAGCGGTTTCTGTAAAATCACTTTTTCTGTAAAGACGTACAAAAAGGAGATAATCCTTTTCACTTTTATTTAAATTGGTTTCGGTTTCGGCAGAAAAAAAACGCACGATGTCAAGATTATTGCTTTTCGGATATTTTCTTATAAAATTATCCCCAAGCTGACGGGAGTAGGTGTTGTTGTTGAATGCTTTTGAAAGTTCTAGCAGATCGCTTTTTTCATCAGCAAAAATAATCTGACTATAGAGAACGGCTGCCGATAAGAGCAGAACCTTTAACGGAATCAATTTTGACATTCAGCAGTTTCCCTGTATCGGATGAATTTCCGGAAGTGATGACTGGATGAGCGAGAAAGCTTTTTCCGTAAACTTCATTTTCATTTTTTCGGCTGATTCCCTCAATAATCACAGATTCTGTCCGCCCGATGCGGGCTTTGAGTTTCAACGCAGAAATTTCTCTCTGTGTTTCTATCAGAAGCTTTAATCTCTCTGATTTTATTTTTTTGTCAAGGTGATTCTTGAATGATGCCGCCGGAGTTGATTCGCGCGGAGAATATGCGTACATAAAGGCTTCATCGTATTGAACAAGCCTGACGGCTTTTATCGTTTCCTCGAAATCTTCATTTGTTTCACCAGGAAAACCGACTATAAGATCTGTTGTAATTGAAAAATCAGGAAGTTCCTTTATTTTATCTATTATTTTCATGTAATCTGAAAAAGAATAGATTCTGTTCATTTGCTTTAGGATGTTGTCTGATCCGCTTTGAAGAGGCAGATGTACTGATCTTGATATGTTTTGATTGTTTTTTATGACTTCAATGATATTTGTATCGAAATCTTTGGGATGACTCGTCAGAAAATTGATGCGTTCTATTCCTTTTATTTTAGCAGATTCATCGAGAAGTCTGTAAAAAGGAATTTCGCCGTTATCCTGACCATATTGATTTACATTCTGGCCGAGAAGGGTTATCTCAATTGCCCCGTTGTCAACAGCTGATTTAATACTTGATAAAATCTCGCCGGATGATGCTGAAATCAGTTTCCCTCTGACGTAAGGAACAATGCAGTATGTACAGAAGTTTTCACAACCATGTGTTATAGTTATCCACTTATGCCAGCTTTCGGTTGTTCCTGAAATTCTTCCGGCATAATCATTTTCGTCAAATGAATCAAATACCCGTCTTTTGTCGCCGTTAAGAAAGTTCTCAATTATTTTGCCTATTGATGGTGACTGATATGTGCCGATAGCGATGCTGCAGTATTTTCCGTTTATAAGAAATTCCGGAATTCTCTGAGCCATGCATCCGGCAGCAACGACGATGCCTTTTCTTTCACGGACCTGAGCCATAGCTTCTTTCAAACGGCCTTTTGCTCTGCGTTCGGCAGAATCCCTGACTGAACATGTGTTGAAAATAACTATGTCTGCATCATTCTGATTTTCTGCAGGTGCAAATCCCGAAGAAAGAAGAGAGGCTTCCATCATCAGGCTGTCATTTTTATTCATCTGACAACCGAAAGTTTCGATGAAAAAATGCATTATTTCAGTCCGCACTTCTTATAAACTGAATCAATGTTTCTAAGATAGTAATTGATATCAAAGAGTTCGGAAAATTCAGAATCTGAAATCAATTTTCCTGCTTCAGTTGCTTTAAGCGTGTCCATGAGACTGCCTTTTCCTGCCCATG
>JAKJGA010000089.1 GCA_022704645.1 Spirochaetota bacterium | reverse complement strand
CTATGATAAAAATCCAAACCATCAATTATTACATATACTGTAGGATTCTTTTCTTCTTTACTAACAAGCAGATGGCTGTTCAATCGATTATAATCCAGAATTTTTTCAGAACCGGTTTCCATTGACAAACTGTATGTAGTCGGAGGTACCAATACATCATCATAATAAAGTTCATATTGCAAATTCTTGATAACCGGTTTTTTTATATTTTCATCAATAATACGGAATTCTGCCATTAGCGATTCCCTGCCAGTATCGGGATAAGTCCAATGTGCTGAAATTATTCTGTGCAGATAATATACTTCAAAATATTTATTCTTGGAATAATCTTTTCCTTCTGAATCAACATACAGTGTTTCCTGACTCATAAAAAGAAGGAATAGAAGGTAAAAAAGCAAAATAAAAATACATGAAACAGCTGAGAAAAGAAAAAACAATTTATTACCGATATTTTTCACGTTTAATTACCAAAACCTGACAATAGAATATTTATTATTACTAATTCATCTCAGTTATTTTTTATAAAGACAATCTTACTCCGGATAATCTTCTCTTCAACATTCTCTATACAATAATAGTTGCCTTTTTTATTAAGCGGAATATCAATATTAATTTCTGCGATCATTTCAAATGAATCCGGCTGTATTTCATTAAATTGTTTCTGTGTAATATTGGTAATTTTATATTTCTCAATAATATAAGGCAACTCATCTGCACCAATCCCGACACCTTCTGAATCATTTTCAAAGTATATATATTTTCGCTTAATTAATATTTGAGAATTACCATCAGAAACACCATTAATTTTCACAATTACGTCATCAAGATATCTGTCATAAAGAAATCCGAAATATCCTGATCTTATACCGCCGCCGTTAAGAAGAGAAAGAGAATATCTGAGATAAAATTCATCAGAAAGCATTTTTTTATATTTTTCATCAATTGCATCAAGAACTGCTTTTGCGTAAGAATCATAATTCCTATGAGAACTTTCATTTCTATTATCCATAAGCAATTTCATGGCCTTTTTCGGAAAACCATAATATGCGCGAATCAGTTCTCCCGCATCTGAATAATTCCGAACATCAAGCTCTTTACAGTATTTATCATAAAGCGATTTATAATCTGCAGCTATTTCCGACATTTTTCCCTTATGACTTTCTATACCGCCGCTGTAGACATAACCTTCAATGCCTTTAATTATTATTTTTGACCATTTGGTATAGAATTTCATTCCTCGCAGAATTACAGGATGATAATTCCCGAGATCACGTTCCAGTATTTCAACTTCATCTCCTTCTTTCAAAAAAGTAATTATTTCCGATGAAGCCGATGGTTCTTTTCTTACAGAAAGCTGATCAACCCAGCAATATTCAGCAGAACCGGCATTGACATTTGAATAAATGCTTAGAATCGAAGTAAAAATAATTACATATCTTTTCATATTACCTCCTATCCTAAACTTTAAAATTTTATTCAAGAAGAATATTTTCATAATAACATCATCTTTTTTAATATTTTTTTACATCAATCGATAGGAATATATTTCCGGATACTGGAAATCATAAAACTCTCCTAGAGAGATAAAGAATTTGGATGGTGCTGAAAAACACACAATACGGAATCGTGAAAGTTAAAAAAAAGCGATAAATTCGAAATTAAAGACAGAAAAATTAAAGTTAAGTAGAATTTGTTCATCTTCACAAAAAAACCGGCATTATCTGCCGGTTTTTTCTGCCTGATAAAATATTACCAGCTGAGTCCGTACCCGCAGTCAAACAATGCTTTTTTGCCGTCGCCTTTGTTGATCGGAATATCCTTCATAGAAGCCGGCCACGTAAACGGAAGTTTTCCTTTAGGCTTGTGATCACCGAAAAGAACATCAGCGATTCCGTCAGCCTCGGTTCCCGGAAGCCAGACTGCAACAAATGCTTTTGATTTTGAAATCACTTCAGTTACCGGGATCGGTCTTCCGCTAATAAATATTACAGCAAAATCTTTTCCGCTTTTTTTGATATTTTCAAAAAGATCTTCATCAGACGGACTTAACGTAAGCTCCGTACGATCCCCTTTGTACTCAGCATACGGAGTCTCTCCGAGAACGACTATTATCTTATCTGCGCCGTCTAGGCCGCTTCCGTCTTTTGAATAAACAACTTCAGTATTCTTTGAAACAGCATTTTTGAAAGCTGTTACTATATCAGTTCCCTGAGTCACCTTTCCGGTCGAACCCTGCCAGTCAATAGTCCATCCTCCGCACTGCGAACCGATATCAGAAGCACGATCACCGCAGAGAACGATTTTCTTTAAATCTTTTTTCAGAGGAAAGAAATTATCATTCTTAAGTACGACAAGAGACTCACGAACAGCTTCTCTCGCAACCGCGCGGTGCTCGGCAGAACCGACTTTTAAAGCGGCATCCTTATCGGAATAAGGAGAATCAAAAAGCCCTGCTTTATACTTTACGTAAAGTATTCTGCGGACTGCATCGTTAATTCTTTCTTCGCTAACTTTCTTTTCTTCTACAAGCTCTGTCAGATTAGTGATGAATGTTTTGTAATCATAAGGAACCATAACCATGTCGATTCCGGCATTGATGCCTTTTTCAACAGTCTGCTTTGATGTTCCTCCGAGCTGTTTAAGCGCGTCAAAATCACTTATGATAAATCCTTTGAATTTAAGTTCCTTCTTTAAGACATCGGTGAGCCAGTAACGGTTGCCGTGCATCTTCTCGCCTTTAATACTGCTGTATGATGCCATTACAGTAAGAACTCCGTTTTTAACGGCTTCTTCGTAAGCCGGAAGAAACTTCTCACGGATTTCTTTTTCGCTCATGAGGCAGTCGCCCTGATCAATTCCGTGCTGTGTTCCGCCGTCGCCGATGAAATGCTTGGCACAAGCCGCAATTCCGTTAGTTTCAAAGGAGTCCTGAAGCCCGCGCACTTCGGCGGCACCGAGAGCTGCAGTTATACTTCCGTCCTCGCTGAAGCCTTCATAAGTTCTTCCCCATCTTTCATCAAGAGGAACAGCCACGCACGGTGAAAACGCCCAGCGGAATCCGCTCGCTCTTGACTCAAATGCCGTGATGCGTGCTATTTTTTCAACAAGCACCGGGTTGTTTGAAGCTCCCAAACCGATGTGATGAGGAAAAATAACCGCATTCATTGTTTTGTTTGATCCGTGCAGAGAATCAATTCCGTAAATAATAGGTATTGCGAGTCGTGTCTTAAGCGCCATTGACTGCACGCGATCACAATATTCCGCCCATCCCTTCGCGTGAATATCAGACGGCATTGCGTCGCCGCCGCTTAAAACCGAACCTATTCCGTATTCGGTGATATCCGTAAAATTGACAACAGATGAATCTATCTGCGTCATCTGCCCTATTTTTTCAGCAAGGGTCATTTTCGCAAGCAGTTCATCCGCTTTCTTAAAAGCAATTTCATCGCTTATATTATCAGATGTTTTTTTCTTTGAACATGCCCCGGCCGCAATAATTAAAAGCAGGGCAAAGAGAGATAATATTTTTTTCATATAGCGTCTCCGTTTGTCTCGATGACTTTCTTATACCAAAGCGCCGAATCTTTCAAAGTGCGCTTCTGAGTTTTGTAATCAACATAAATTAATCCGAAACGCTCGGTATAACCGTAAGCCCATTCAAAATTATCAGTTAATGACCAGTGAAAATATCCATCAACAGGTACGCCTTCATCGGCAGCCTTCTTCAAACTTGAAAGATATCTTTCAAGAAAATCAATTCTCTGAGCGTCATGAACGTGTCCGTCGCGGAAAACCCAGTCAGTAGAAGACATTCCGTTCTCGGCAATAACTATCGGTTTTCCGTATCTTTCATGAAGAAATTTAGCTCCCCAGTAAAGGCTTTCGGGAACTACAGGCCAGCCGATTGCAGTGCGCGCGTATCCTGTGTCATGATAAATTCTTTTAATCTGGTTATTCTCTTCACCGGAAACAGAAAAACCCTGATATATATTTACACCGCAATAATCAAGATTCTGACTGATGGTTTTCATATCGCCGTCTTTTATTTCAGGAAGAAATTCAGCATATCTTGAAAGAGTATCATCCGAATAATTTCCTTTATAAACGGGATCTAACCAGAGATCAAGGCTCCAGATATTCTGGACTTCGCCTGTAAAATTTCCTCTGACGGCAGCTTCTATATCGCGCGGAGAATTTGTCGCAGGACAGCAGACAGACGCAGGAGGAGCAAAACCTATTTTTACCGGACTCTTTGCCGCGTTTCGAATTGCCTGAACGCCTTTACCGTGCGCAAGCAGAGCATTATGAATGATTTCAAATATCTGCTTCATGCCGAGCTTGTCGCCCGGTGCATGTATTCCATCCTTATGACCGAGATTAACGAAGCAATGCGGCTCGTTTAATGTGAACCAGTTTTTCACTCTGTCTGAAAGTTTTTCAGCAACAATGCGCGAATAATCCGCAAACCAGTCTGACGAAGAAGGATTAAGCCATCCGCCCTGTTTATATAGAGCATAAGGAAAATCCCAGTGAAAAAGAGTCGCCCACGGATCTACTCCGTTTGCAATAAGTTCATCAACAAGGCGGTCATAAAAACCGATCCCTTCCGGATTCACTTTCCCCGTTTCGAAATTTATCACACGCGGCCATGAAATCGAAAATCTATAAGCCTGAAGCCCGATCTGTTTCATCAGAGAAACATCTTCCTTATAAAGTCTAATATGATCACAGGCTATGTCGCCGTTTGATTTATCAAAAATAGTATTTTCTTTTCTTGTGAAAGTATCCCAAACAGAAAGACCCTTTCCGCCGTCCTTATAAGCACCTTCTATCTGATACGAAGCTGATGCAGCTCCCCAGACAAAACCTTTTTTAAAACCCATATTGCCTCCGCATTAAAAAAATTATTTCACTCTGAACTTAACGGTATTCCATGACAAAGGCTGAAAAACCACTGATATTTTTCCAGCGCTGTCAACAGCAGGCATTGTTTGTGCCTCACGTGGAAGTACTTTTTCAGGTTCGGCGAAAGAATTTTTCGCATGAAGATCAGAACCGGTCATTTCATAGTGACTGATAAATTCAACATTGCCGAATGAACGCAGATCAACCGTAAATTCTGCAGAATCGTTATTAAACGTATTAAGCGCGAAAAGCGTAATCACGCCTTTTTCCTCCTGGTATACAAGAGACGACTGAACACCCGGAACAGCTCCGTACATAGGGGTTTCTTTTTCGGGAGAATTCACAAAAGTTTTTAATACCTTTCCGCCTGCGCATTCCGCCGCCTGAACGAAAGGATAATAAGTGGTCTGCTTGAAAATTCCGCCGCCCGGCTTTGTCATAACAGGCGCGATGACATTGATAAGCTGTGCAAGACATGCCATCTTTACCATATCGCAGTTGTTCAAAAGTGTGCAGACTAAACCGCCGAAGACAAGCGAATCGAGAAGAGAATAATTATCTTCAAGAAGTTCCGGAGCTTTCTGCCATGGATGATCAGTCTGGTTCTGCATGTACCAGATATTCCATTCATCAAATGAAAGAAACACCTGCTTTTTCGATCTTGTCTTTGCCTTAACATAGCCGACTGTTCCGGCGATTGTTTTTATAAATGAATCCATATCGTAAAATGACGCAAGAAAATCGTCATCATTGCCTTCGTTTTCATAATATCTGTGAAGAGAAAGATAATCAGCATATTCATATAAATGCTCTAAAACAGTTCTATCCCATTCAGGATACGTCGGAATACGCGTAGTCGAGCTACCGCACGCAACAAGTTTTATTGAGGGATCGACAAGACGCATAATCTTCGCTGTCTCCCGTGCCTTCTTTCCGTAATCATCAGATGTCATCTGCCCTATCTGCCACGGCCCGTCCATTTCATTGCCGAGACACCATACCTTAATATTATGCGGATCCTTGTGACCATTCGCAATACGCATATCGCTCCAGTATGTTCCGGACGGATGATTGCAGTATTCAAGAAGTTCAGCCGCATCCTTCGGATTACCAGTGCCGAGGTTTACTGCGCCCATGATGCCCGCTCCGCACTCCTTTGTCCAGTCTGCAAATTCATCGATACCGAACTCATTTGTTTCAATTGATTTCCATGCAAGATCAAGACGAACGGGTCTTTTATCTTTAGGCCCGATGCCGTCCTTCCAGTCATAATTTGAAAGAAAGTTTCCGCCCGGATAACGTATAAGACCGATTGACATATCTTTAATACACTTAATAACATCTTTGCGGAAACCGCGTGAGTCAGCCTCGGGATGACCCGGCTCATAAATACCGTTATAAACAGCGCGCCCGAGATGCTCTATAAAAGAACTGAATAATTCAGTTCCGGCAGTTCCTGCATAAAAATCCTTATCAACAACACATTTAACCTGTTTCATATTCCTCCCCTTATATGACACGCGCCGGAAAACCGGCGCGGATTAAGTCATTCAACTTTTACATCGTATTTTTTTATTTTGGCAGTTCCGCTTCCGTACCAGACTTCATTGCCTAATTCAAAATTCGCGATATAATTGTCTTTGGTTATTATTTTTTTCTTCATCAGAAAATCGATAAAAAGAGAAACATTGAGTCTTCCTTTCATAAAAGGTTTTCTCGCGACAAAAGCTGTATAAGTCCACTTGTTGTCATTCGCGCCCGAATCGTCTCCATGATTGCCTTTAAAATAAACATCATAGACGATACCGTCGGCTTCAAACGTACCGAGATTTTGAGCCCATGACCAGTCATTATTAGTCT
>JAKJGA010000004.1 GCA_022704645.1 Spirochaetota bacterium | reverse complement strand
AAACAGCATTCGATTATCTTGCCGGAATTTACTTTATGCGCTATGATTATCGTAAGGCGCTTAAAATTTATCTTGCGCATTTTGAGGAATTCAGTGATACGGAAGAAGGTGTGCGTGCCTATTATAATGCTGGTATATGCTACCGGAAAATGGGAATGAAGGCTGATGCTGAAAAGGTTTTTACAACCATAATCTCCGAGTATTCAGCGTTTCAGTCTGCGTCTGATGCAAGAATGCAGCTTGATGTTCAGAATATAATTAAATAGTTTGAGGCAGTATGTTCAGGTTTTTGATTTCTCTTTTGTTGCTTTTCCCTGTTTTGCTTTTTTCGCAGGGTGAGGTTTTTGTATTGTGCTACCACACTTTTTTAGACAAGAAAAAGGTTGATACTGATATTTCTCCGGCCGAATTCGAAAGGCATATAAATGAGATTGAATCAATAGGTTACCGTTTCGTTAGTATGGAGGATATATACCTTAACAGAGTATATGGCAAAAAAAATGTTCTTCTGACTATTGATGATGGAAATCACAGTGTTAAAAATATTTATGAATCGGTTTTGATTAAAAAAGGTATTAAACCGGTTTTATTTATTTCTCCTGCTATAATCGGAAAGGTCAAGTATGCGCTGAAAACTGATGATCTTAAATACTATCAGGAATGCGGTGCTACATTGGGCAGTCATGGTTATTATCATATGTATGTGAATGAAAAGCTGTATAACGATGACAGAGCGACTTTTAACCGTGAGATATATCATTCAAAGAAATGGCTGGATCAGGTTTCAGGCAGGGAAACCAGAATATATGCCTATCCTTTCGGGGTTTTTTCTCCTGTAACGAAAGAGCATCTTATTAAAGCAGGTTTTCGTGCTTCGTTTTCTTTAAGACGCGGATACATGAAAGTTCCTATTTATATGAACGATGATCTTTTTGACCTTCCAAGGTGGATGGTTACAAAAAGAAGCTGGCCTGAAATAATAAATAAGTTAAAACGTGATGCAGGCCGTTTTCCTGAGAACAATATGGCTTCTCAAAAAATTAAAAATACTTTAAGCGCAGATAAGGATTCAAAGAACAGAAAACAGAAGATTCAAAAATAATAACATATTCCTGCGGTAAGTTCTCTGTTTCCGGTACCGTCTTCTTTGTTTAGAATATCCGTGATTCCGGCCTCTATTCTGAGGTCGTAAACGGGAATTGAGACCTCCGCTCCTGCGATGCAGTCATCAGATGTTTTTCCTGAGAGTTTTATTGAAGCTGAAAAGTAGGGTTGTATTTTCCCGGGTCCTGACACAGTAGCGAAAAAATCACCGTTTTTTTTATCTGAATCTATTTTTTGTACATGGTTTATTCCAAGTGAGATGAGTCTTAGATTTAATGAGGCATTATTTGATATTTCATAATGCTTTTTGCCTTTAACTTCAAATTTATTTCTCTGTTCTTTGGAATAAACTTTTGAAACGATGCTCTTAAGATAAAAATAATCATAATATGTAATTTGGAAACCTGTAAAGATGCTCGTTTCAGTTACAGGATTATCGAATAAGACCTTATCTGAATTTATTTCTTTGATTTCATTTCTAGATTCACCTGACATACCGGCCAAAAATTTAATTTTTTCATTTAAAAATTTAAAAGCCATGTCGGAATTTCCGGAAAAGAAAACATTCTCAGAAGTATATCCTCTTGCCGAAAAATATGAATTAAATTCAAAATGTTCTTTTGTATAATAAATGCCGGCAAATGAATTGTAAAAATTTAATATAGCGTTTTCATTTATTTCTCTGAAGTCGGATTTTCCGAATCCTGCTGAAATATCAGCTGTAAGATCTGGTGAAAAATTGAAAGTAATTACGGCTTTTGATGATTTTGATTTTTCGGTGATATCGCCGTCAGTCTGATTTATCATATTTAAAATGCCTTTTGCTTCTATGAAAGGATTTGGTTCAAAAAGCAAAGTATAAGATGAATTCATTGTAATATTGCTGCTGTTTTTCTGGTCAAAGTATGACAAATTAAAACTGCTTTGAATTATATCCGAGTGTATATATTTTGCTGATGATACAATTGCATCGGCGGAATTTTTTTTTGTTCCGTTAAAATTATTCCCTGGTCTGAATGTTTCTTTGTCTGCGGAAACAGCAGCGTTGAAATTTACTTCAAGAAGACCGGAAGTATAATTTGCATTCGCTGAAGTCAGACTTTTTCCGTTTGAGAAATAAACTGAATGAATTGAGTTATTTCCGCATGAGCCCTGTGTGATGATATTTATCGATTTTCTTTTTTGAATGCTGTTTGAAACAGCATGGTTTTTATCTGATACTTCAATTCTTCCAATTACCGAATTCGGCATGCTTTTCAGTATTTCGGTATTATTTCCGATGAAGTTACCATTAATGAAGACGGAATATTCATTTAAATCGGTAAATCTCTGTTTGAGTATATCATATACTGAATAGTAGCGTATCTGATTAAGCTCTTCCGGTGAAACTGTTTCAACCGAAGTGTTTAATTCCTCTGAAGTTTTGCCTCCAAAAAGATTGATCGGTGTTTTATGTTTCCCGTAGAGATAGTCGGGATTGAATTTCTCTGCATATAAATTAAAAGAAAAAAATAATAATAAAAGAAGAGCTTTTTTCATAAGTATTCCGTTTATTTTACAATTACCGTTCTATTATGGTTTTTATGGCAAGCATTTTGCTTGACAGTTCAAGTATGAAAATAATGCTTTTACCGCCGTCGCTATGACGGCGGGAGGAAGTCGGGTTAGAATCCCGCGCTGGTCCGCAACCGTGATTCGCTACAAGCGATAAGCCGGATCTTCCCTGGGCCGAAACCTCGGGAACAAAGGTACGGTCTGACGAAAGTGTTTCACTTCGCAGGCATGCATTTCTTAAGTTTAGGCCCCATATTAAAAATGGGGGATTTATGAAAAAATTATTTCTATCTGTGGTAATGTGTATTTTTACAGCCGCAGGAATTTCTGCAGAGGAATCTGCAGAAAAGGACTCAGCCGTAAAAGGTGATGAGATTGTTATCAGTGCATCAAAATTATCAACAACATCTGAAAAGAGCGGTCTATCGATTACCGTAATTGATTTAAAACAAATTGAGAAAAGCGGTGCTGCAAAAGTTTATGAATTATTGAAAGATCAAAAGGGAGTATCTGTTTCAACTACTTCTAATTTCGGTGGAACTGTGTCTGTATTTATGCGTGGCGCGAATTCTGAGCATACTGTTATTCTTATAGACGGTATTAAGGTCAATGATCCGACTTCACCTGCCGGAGGATTCGACTTTGCCAATCTTCCTCTTAATAATATCGAACGTATCGAAATAATCAGAGGCTCTCAATCCGTAGTTCACGGTTCTGATGCGCTTGGCGGTGTTATAAATATAGTGACAAAAAAGCCAAGAGGTGATGAAGCAAATTTCAGCATGGGTTATGGAAGATACAATAATCGTAATGCTGCATTGTCTGTTAGCCATGTAGGAGAAAAGACTGATTTTTCCATGGGAGCATCATACGAAAAAGCAGACGGATTTTCGAAAGCAAAAGCTAAAACCGGAACTTTCGAAGATGACGGATACAGCAATATAGCGTTTAACGCGAAAGGCGGATATAATTACAATGAAATGATCGGTATAGAACTATTTTCATCATTTAGCAGATCAGAATATGATCTAGATGAAGCTGCATATTTTGATGACAGAAATGATACACAAAAGAATAATTCTTTTACCGTCGGTAGCGGATTGAAGTTTTCTCCAATTGAAAATCTTATACTGAAAAGCAATTTCTCTTATTTTTTGATGGATAAAAAATTCAGAAATGATGCGGATTCTCCGGATGTTAAAAATCCGGTTTATCCGAATTATGCATCAGACACTAGTTTTTCAACTTATAGCGGTGACCGCAAGAAGGCTGAAATTTCAGCTGAGTATAAATATGATTATTATCGTGTCATAACCGGTTATGAATATTCATCTGATTCTTGTGAGAACAGTTATTCATCGGGCGGTTCTTTTTCTTCATTAAGCGCGTATGATTATAAGAATCATACTAATTCAGTTTATGTGACGAACAGCTTCGATTATAAGGAATTCGTAGGATTAAGCGCTGGTGCCCGTTATATCAATACTTCTGACGGCGAAAACGCGGTTGTCTGGCAGGTTTCGGGGTACGGAAATATCAAGGATACCGGAACGCGTTTCCGCTCAAGCGTCGGAACCGGATTCAAGAATGCCAGCTTGTATCAGCTTTATGATTCTTTTGCAGGAAATAAGGATCTTAAAAACGAAAAAAGCGTATATTGTGATTTCGGTATTACTCAGAAAATTAAAGAATTCGCTGAAATTGACGCAGGATGTTTTTATTCGAAATTTAAAAACAGAATCGGTAGTGATACGGAATATAAATTTATAAATATTGATAAAAGTTCATCCAAGGGTATTGAATTATCTGGAGCTTTGCATCCTGTTGAATTTCTTTCAATTTTCTCAAATTATACTTATACGCTTTCAAGAGATGATAAAACTGATAAAGATTTATTTAAAAGACCGAGGCATAAGTGTTCTGCCGGTATAAATGCGAATATTCTGAATAAGGCTGATGTTGCGCTTTCATGGGATTATACCGGGAAACGCTATGATTACGGATATGTAAAACTTGATCCTTATACAACATTGAACTCAGTTGTTAATTTCAACACTACCGAAAACACTTCTGTTTTTGTCAGAGTTGATAATATTTTAAATAAAGAATATGAAGAAACCGAAGGATATGACGCGGGCGGTATTAATGCCAGATGCGGTTTAAGAGGCAGATTTTAAGAATTCAGGAAATTGAATTCTGAAATGTTTTTTGATAAATAAGAAGGCCGGGATTATTAAAATTCCGGCTTTTTGTTAATTTATTGCCGTACAAAAAAATAATACTCCTTGCGTTTTATTATTGAAAAGAAAATCGCCTGACGCATTATGTCTCGGTGAGCTGTGATTATGTGTATTAAGGTGGTTTATGAAAAGACGTTTTCTTTTTTTGACAATACTATGTCCGATTTTTCTTTTTTCTTCACTTATGACTCAGGAAAAGAATGCCGTTTCTTATAATGATACGGGATGGGATTATCTGAAGAAAGATGAATATTTAAAAGCCTCGGCCCAATTCATAATAGCTCTAAATAAAAATCCGTCTTATCTTGACGCGAAACTCGGTCTTGCCAAATGCCGTCTTAAGCTTTCAGCATTTAAAGAAGCTTACGAAATGTATGATAAAATTCTTCAGAGGGAAGGCGATAATGAAGAGGCAATGATCGGAGTAGCTGAGGCTCTTTCAGGACTTGGAAAAAATGACAGATCACTGGAGAAATTTCAGGCTGTAATTGATAAATATCCTGAGAATACCGATGCACATTTCGGGATGGCTAATATTTATTATAATATGAATAAGAAGATATGGGCTCTTCGCAAACTTGATACTGTTTATAAACTTAATCCATTTAATTATAATGCGCTGCTATTACATTCAGAAATTAAAAGCGATGACAAGAGACTTTCTGAAGCTGAAGATTTGATAAAGAAAGCAATAAAAAGCGATCCGGAGAATCCAGCCGGTTATACGGCTTATGCGAAGCTTTATATTAAGACTTTCAACAAGACCGGAAAAGATTCATATCTTGCAGATGCAGAAGAAGAAATCTCAAAGGCATTGTCTATCAAAACAGATTATCTGCCTGCATTGATACTCTCAGGCTACCTTTATCTTTCTCAAAAAAATTATTCGGCTGCAGCTGAAGCTTTTTCAAAAGCTTCACAGTTGTCGCCTTCGGATTCATCGATATATTATTCGTCTGCCTATTCGAGCGAACTTGAAGGAAATACGGATTCTGCTTTTAATTTATATAATAAGGCATATTCGGTTAACAGCGATGATGATATCAATCAAAATGCTCTTGAGAGCCTGCTTGTTTCCAATAATTTTGAAATCGGTAATCCGGTTAGAACAGATTTATCAAAAATGTATTATGGCTTGTCGAAGGAGTCTTTCAAAAAGAATCTTGCAGGGGTCGGAGAACTTTTTTTGAGAAAATCGCTTATGATGAATCCAATGAACAGGGAAGCCCGCGAAGATTTAAGGGATTATTATCAGGCTGTGGGATATGACAGATTCTATATTGAAGAGATCAAATCACTTCAAAAACTTTTTCCTAATTCGAAATACCGTGAGGAACTCAATCTTGCCGTCATAAAGCGCAGAAATTCGATGTATTTTAATGCAGGTTACGGATCTGAAGCTCCTGAGCGTAATGTTCCAAAGGTATTAATCCTTAATCTTTTTGCTGAAGGTGATTTTGTCCGGCATCCGGGCGGAGGAGGTATTGTATCGGACTCGCTTTCATTTGCAGCTGCCCAGTTCGGACGCATGGATGCAGGAAATATTTCATGGAGAAGAACATTAGTTAATTCTTCAGATGTATATAATTTTTCAATGATTGATGAGTATGTTGATTACATCATCAGCAAGTCCGGAGATGCCGAAAACACTGAAGTAATAGATTTTATTGTTTATGGTTCATACCGGGATGTTTTAGGCGGCATTGAATTGAATCTCAAAATTATGGACATCAAAACAGGTGTTGTTATCGCTGATTTTTCAATTTCTGATTCCGGAAAAAATTATCTTTCTAAAATTTCATATCGGGCTGCAAAAAAATTATATGAGTCCATTCCTTACAAGGGCAAGATTCTCGATTCTCCTGAGGATGGTGCGGTGGTTAATCTGGGATCTTTTGACGGATTAAAAAAAGATGACATGCTTTTTTTCTATCACGACACGGAAACAGTCGCAAAAGGCAAGTATAAGCTGCGCAAAAAGATTCTGCTGAAGATAAAAGAGGCTGATACGGATATTTGCAAGGCTGAAGCATTAACTCCGGCGGATAAAGATAAGATGCGTGCGGGACTCGATGTATTTCCTTTAAACATCAAACGTGCCGAACGCATCGAGTAATATTACGCTGCGTAAAGATCTATTGATTTTATTTCATTTATTGCGATTCTGATTTCTCTGTTGTGACGATCTGTGATGAGGATGCAGTCTTTGTCCAGTGTTCTGTTTTTATTCAGTTCAATTGTTTTTCCGTCCTTAAGATAGACGATGATGTCAAGACCTTTGATGGCAAGATAATGCTTGAGCATAGTCTTGAAGTTGTTTTTTTCGCCTTTTTTTTTCATATTACCCCTTGTGGTATGTAGTTTCTTATTATCTGCGTTATGTCGCCTTGTACTATAAGTGTCGTCAGGTGTATTAAAATTAATTAATAGAAAAATGACAAAATAGTCATTTTTTTGTTGAAGAATCCAAAAGTGTGTAATTTTTAAATCTATGAAGAAAATGATCATTTTAGCAGTATTATTTCTGCCCTTTCATTATATTTATTCAGCAGCTGTATATTCTAAAGGTAATTTGACAGATACGCTTTCTGATGCTAAAAAATACACATTTTCGGAAATTCCGGTAAAAGAGGATTTTTCGTCAAAAGATAACTGTCTCTGGATAAAAATCCCGAAAATATCTCCAGGTTCATTGATCTTTATCTCCGGAGGATATACTGAATGTAGTGTTTATTCCGATAACGAACTGATAGGAAATTCTACTCATTTTATATCGGATATTCCTTCCATGGATTTCTTTGATGTTTCAGCTGCTCAAGAGTATATTTATGCTAAAATTATTTTTAACGGCATCGAAAAGCTTAAAATAAAATCAGAATTTGTATCACCTTCTCAATTGCCAAAAAAAATAATTAATCCTGAATTTATATTATTATCAATTCTATTATTATCTTTTGTATCACTTGTAATTATTTTGTTTATGAAAACAGGTAAAAAGAAATTATTGAGTTTTTCATTCATACTTGTTGTTCTATATCTGATTCCGCAGCTTCTGTCATATAAGCAGATTTATGATGCCGCAAAATATTTTTCATACAGTTCTTTTGCTTCTATGTTTTTTCTGTCATTTTATTTGTGTTCTAAGAAGCAGATTTATAAGTCATTTCCTGCTGTAATATTTTCTATTATAACAGCTTTGTTATATTTCGGGTTCAGTTTTCCGGATAAATATTTACCTGCTTTGGGAATAATTCCGTTTATTTCAGTCTTTTTCGTTCTCAAGGAGGAGAAGAATATTGAAAAGATATTTATAATAATTATTTTTTCTCTGATTCCATTTCTCCAATATTATTCTAAAATTGAATTTTCTTTGCTTTCAGTCTGTATTGTTTTAATTTCATTTATTATAATATTACTTATATCTGTTTTAAGACTGATTGTCTTTCATGATGATAATAAAGATAAATCTGCTGATTATGATTCAAAGATTCAATTTTTAGAAAATGAAAATGTGATTATTAACGAAAAATATAAAAGGATAAACGATGAACTTCTTTTAACTGAAAATGCAGTTATTGATCTTCAGAAAAGATATTCGGATGAAAGATTTTTTTCAACAGGATGGGAATGTTCTGTAATTTCAGATTCAAAGTTTATAAAAACTGATGCGGCGGCGTTTATTGACTGCGGATCTTATTCAATAGCTTATATAATTGATATAGAAGGGCATTCAATCGAGAAATCAATTATTTCCATGTATTTAAAACAGGAAATTTCAAAATACATTAATAATCATAATGAAAAACTTACTCTTTTTTCTTCATTTCTGCAGAATATCTCTGATAAATTCGGTTTAAATTATCTGCGCGGAAGTGTGATAAAATTAAACGGTGATTATGCTGAATACATAAATTATTCGTATCCCGAATGTTATTATGTCAATGCAAGGGCTCTCAGTACGGGAAAACTCATCTGTGATGAAAGTGAAAAAAAACCGGTTATGTCCGGCCGCATTATGAAAAATGAATCGAAGATGTATAAGATAAACAACGGGGATTATTTAATAATGTATTCTGACTCGCTTAAGGATGTTATGGATGGTTTTATTAAAGCTGCTGACTTCAGCGGCGGCATCGAAAAATTATGCCGCGGCATGAAGAAAGCTTTTTCAGCTGATAATTTCAACGATGATATCTCTGTTGTGATACTTCGAAGAAATCAATGAAATCAGTAATACGCACCTGAGCACGATGTTTCTATTCCGAATTTGAGATTCTCGGTATTATCCTTATCTTCAAATTTTAGCGGATATTTTCCGTCAAAACACGCCGTACAGTATTTCAGGTTGCTTGATTTTACAGCCTCAAGAAGAGCTTCAACTGTAAGATAACCGAGAGAATCTACTCCGAGATATTCTGCTATTTCGTTAACCGGTTTATTTGCTGCAATGAGTTCCTTTGTGGTCGGAATGTCAATTCCGTAATAACAAGGAAACATTGTCGGAGGTGCTGAAATCCTGACATGAATTTCTGTTGCGCCGGCATTTCTGAACATCGCTATTATTTTACGCATTGTGGTTCCGCGCATGATCGAATCATCCACAACGACAATCTTTTTGCCCTTAACAGCGTTTCGTACAACATTGTATTTTATCTTAGCGCCGAAATCCCTGATTTTCTGTGACGGCTCAATAAAAGTTCTGCCGATGTAATGGTTTCTAATCATTCCCTGTTCGTGGGGAATGCCGGATTCAAGGGAAAAACCCAGGGCTGCGGCAGTACTCGAATCAGGAATATGAACTACTATATCTGCCTTTGCAGGGTGAAGTTTTGCAAGTTCCCGTCCGAGAGCGATACGCATACCGTGAACTGACTGACCGAAGATGTAACTGTCCGGCCGCGCAAAATAAATGTACTCGAATACACACATCGATTCTTCGCGTTTCTCAAACGGAAAGAATGATTTTATTCCTTCTGATGTTATTTCTATCAGTTCTCCCGGCTGTATGTCTCTGATATATTCCGCATCTATGATATCAAACGCGCATGTTTCACTCGCTACAACATATGTGTCTCCGAGTTTAGCAAGTGAAAGCGGTCTGAATCCGTTCGGATCACGGACTGCATATAAAGCATTTTTATTCATCACAAGAAGAGCGTATGCTCCCTTTATCTGTTTTAACGCTGTGATGAGTGCGTCTTTGAATTCAGCGTCCTTTGATCTTGCCATCAGGTGAATGACGACCTCTGAGTCAACTGAAGTCTGGAATATGCGGCCTTCATTTACGAATTCTCTGTGAAGTTCCGGTGTATTGACAAGATTTCCGTTGTGAGCTACAACTATCGGCCCAAGACGTGATTCTGCTCTGAGAGGTTGTGCATTTCTAAGATAAGAAGAGCCTGTTGTTGAATATCTGTTATGACCTATTGCCATATTTCCGCAAAGGCTTGAAAGGTGAGTTTCGTTAAAAACATCAACGACCTTTCCCATTCCTGCGTATCTTGCGATGTTGCATCCGTCAGAAGCAGCGATACCTGCAGATTCCTGGCCTCTGTGCTGAAGCGCGTAGAGACCGAGATAAGTCAGATTTGCTGCCTGAGGATGATTGAATATTCCGAACACTCCGCATTCGTCATAAGGCCGGATGTCTTTTTCAAAACTCATATCTTTCATAAAATTACCGTCAATTAATCTTGATTAGCGATTTATTGTAATCTTCAGGAGCTTCATATCCCAATAGATTCAGTATAGTTGCCGCAACGTTCGCAAGCCCCGCATCTTTTACATCAGAAAGCGAGTACTCATTTTTAAATTCAGGATCATAAATGATAAACGGAACCGGATTCAGTGTGTGAGCCGTTCTTCTTGCAATTTCACCGGTTTTTTTATCTATTTTAACAGCGCCTGATTTGTCAAATTCGTACATCTCGTCGAGATTTCCGTGATCCGCAGTTAGAAGTGCAATTCCGCCAGCAGCCTTAATTTCCGGAAGAAGGCGTTTTAAGCAGATGTCGACAGTTTCCATTGCGATGACAGCGGCTTCCATATCGCCTGTGTGACCAACCATATCTCCGTTGGCATAGTTGAGGCGTATGAAAGGATATTTTCCTGATTTAACAGCTTCGATTACGTTGTCGGTAATTTCGGCAGCTTTCATCCACGGACGCTGATCAAAAGTAATTTTATCAGAAGGTACTTCGAAATAAGTTTCTGTTTTTTCGTCAAATTTTCCGCTCTTGTTTCCGTTCCAGAAATATGTTACGTGGCCGAATTTCTGCGTTTCGCTGATTGCATACTGGCTGACGCCTTCTGCTGCAAGATATTCGCTTATAGGGCGTTCGATTGAAGGCGGAATAACGAGATAGTTTGAAGGAATATGAAGATCTCCGTCGTATTCCATCATTCCGGCGAACAATACCTTAGGTTTGCGTTTGCGGTCGAATTTTGTGAAATTGTCGCTTTCAAACGCAACAGAGATTTCAATCGCTCTGTCTCCTCTGAAATTTGAAAGAACGACTGAATCGCCGTCTTCAATAGTACCGACAGGTTTTCCTGAATCGTCAACTATTGTAAATGAAGGGAGATACTGATCAGTTAGTCCCGGAGTCTCTTTTCTATATGTTTCAATCGCTTCTTTTGCCGATTTGAATCCTCTTGCTTCACCGAGAACATGCGCCTGCCAGCCGCGTTCAACAATTGACCAGTCCGCTTCGTAACGGTCCATGGTTGTAATCATTCTTCCGCCGCCCGAAGCTACTTTGTAGTCGTAACCTTTTGTGTTTATCTGTGAAAGAGTGTTTTCGAGTGTTTCTACGTATTCAAGCGCGCTTGTTTCCGGGACGTCTCTTCCGTCAAGAAGGATGTGAACGCGCACTTTTTTGATTCCTTCTTCTGAAGCGCGGTTGAGCATTTTGAGAAGATGGCTGATGTTTGAGTGAACATTTCCGTCTGAAAGGAGACTTATGAAATGAAGAGCAGTTCCGTCTGAAAGAGGTTTCTGAATGAGTTCCTTCCAGATATGAGTTGTATAAATGTCGCCGGACTCGATTGCTTTTTGTACGAGCTTCGCGCCCTGGTCGAATATTCTTCCTGCGCCGAGAGCATTGTGACCGACTTCTGAATTTCCCATATCGTCGTCAGAAGGAAGACCGACTGCCGTTCCGTGAGCTTTTAGTTTTGTGAACATTGAGTTTTTCATGAGATCGGCAAGAATCGGTTTTCTCGCGTGATTGAAAGCGTTTCCGTCATAATCGGGACCTAATCCGACACCGTCCATAATTACCAGAACTACCGGACCTTTCCTTTTGGTGAATTTATTTTTTTGAAGTTTCAGCATTATTTTCTCCTGAGGGGAATATAACTGAATGTTTAGACCATGGCTATATTTGTAAACATAATTTTTTTGAACAAAATGAATCGTTTGATACGGTTAAGTAAAATAATCTTGACAATAGCGGTATTGGAAATATTTTTGTACCGTTATGGCGTCGTACCCAAGCGGTAAGGGGCAGGTCTGCAAAACCTTTATTCATCGGTTCGATTCCGATCGACGCCTATTAGATGCCCAAGTGGTGGAATTGGTAGACACAAGGGACTTAAAATCCCTTGACCGTCTCGGTCGTGCCGGTTCAATTCCGGCCTTGGGCAAATAATTTTCTACAGAATCGAATTAACTTCTTTTGTCAGCTTCTCGATTCTCGGAATCAGATAATCATAAGCTTCATCTACGGTATCACAGAATTTAAAAAGACTCAAATCTTCAGGTGAAATCAGTCCGAGATCAGCCATCTGTTCAAAATTAACAAGTTTTTTCCAGAAATCAGTTCCGAATAGAACAATTGGAAGATTTCCTTTTTCAACTTTTTGAGTCTGAATAAGAGTTAATGATTCGAAAAGTTCGTCAAGAGTTCCATATCCGCCTGGAAAAGCTATGAGAGCCTTGGACTGATAAAGAAACCACAGTTTTCTCATATAGAAATAATGAAATTCCATATTAAGTTCCGGAGAAATATACGGATTAGGGTGCTGTTCGAAAGGTAGCTGTATGTTGAGTCCTATTGTTTTTTCGCCGGCGCGGTCAGCTCCGCGGTTAGCCGCTTCCATGATGCCGGGACCGCCGCCTGTGCAAACGAAAATCTTATTGTTTTCTTCTTTGAGCTTTTTTGACCATGAAGCTATTCTAAAAGCCAGTTCTTCTGCATCCCAGTAGAATCTTCCCATTGCACTGTTTTTATCTTCTTTGATGCGTGCAGATCCGAAAAAAACAACTGTATGATGTACACCGTTTTTGCTGAATCTTACTTCAGGGTCAATATACTCGCTGATTATTCTTATCGGGCGGGCTTCTCTTGAATGAAGAAAATCGAGATTGTTGAAAGGAATGCTTGGGCTGTCGGCCTTTTTCTTGTCCATTAGAGATATCTCCTTCTGCGTTTTAGATTGAAAATAGTTCCGTCAGTATTATCGGATACCGAAGAGCTTACAATAGATTCCTTGTCTATCAGGTCAATTTTTACCTGATCCATAAATGAAAGTATTATTTTAAGACCTGCACCGATTCCGTTTAGAATCACTTCTTTTCCGTTTAAGGTAACGTGAAGTTTTTTTTCTGTCCGGCTGTCAATGTATTCAAATATCTGTTCGTGGTAGCCTTCGGAGGCTGAGTCCGGAGTAATAGCCGTCATTTTTTTTATATCAAGTCCTTTGCCGTGATCAATAATTGTGGCATCGAACTCGGAATCGGTAACTCTGTATCTTACTGTAATGTCTCTGATAGCACCGTCATGGCGCAGTTCAAGACATATGCGGTTATTGCATAATGTTTCTTGAACGGCATTAGTGACTGCTTCGTCCATAGCAATAACGATCTCGCTGATTTCTTCGGCGACGAACTTCATTCTTTTAAGATCGCTGATGAGTGAATCAATGACCCTTCCGACAACCGACGTGTCGGCCGAAAAGCTGTCTATGAAATTGATCTCGCCAGTCTGCAAGTTAGAGTTCGGCATAGCGCTAAATCCCATGCGGATATGTTAGGATAATGCTGAAATAAAATCAATTATTAAAATTGCCTCAATTTGCACTCATCTGAGGTCGAATATTTCTTGCAAAACCCGATTAAATTAAATAAAATAAATTCAATATGACTTGACGAGGCTGTGTGAAAAAAAAATATTTCCGGAAAAGGAAAACGGTTTGTTTAAAAAAATTATATTAGCGGCAATGCTGACCGCTTTTTCCCTGTCTAATGCCCAGGAAACTAGGGAAATAGAGCTTCAGGCGCAGGAAATACTTTCCCGGGTTGATGATATTATGCGTTATCCAGAGGGAGAACTTAAGGGAAAGGTGATGCACCTTCTGCCCGGCGGCAAATCATACTCTTTTTCTATTACAGGAAAGATTGCTAAAGAAGATTTTCTTTTTAATGTACATTCTTTTGAACGCGGTGAACAATATAAGATTCTTTATAATCTCGGCGGAGAAGATATATGGGTTTATAATGTACTTTCAGTTCAGATGTTTCATAAAATCGGAATTGATAAATTTGATCCTGTGATGGGAACAAATCTGTCGTATATAGATATTTCTAATTATGATCTTCAGAGTAATTATACCGCAAAGATAGACGGAAATGCCCTCGTAAAAGGGATTCAGGCCGTTAAGCTGACCTTGATCCCCATATTTCAGAGAGAAGAGGGTATGTACGGCAAACTGACGCTTTTTGTAAGAAGATCGGATTATTATCCGCTTAGAATCGATTTTCATGACAGGGATAAAGTTATAATGAAGACTATGTCCATCGTTCAGGGTGCGGAATTTTCAAGGCGAAAGTTCCCGGTGCGGTATGATGTTCTCGATATCCGCAAGGGAAGCCAGACGATATTAAACTTTCTTTCGCTTGATGAAAAGGTCAATTTTGACCCGCGCATTTTCCGTCATGAAGAACTACCGAAATAATAGTCAAAAAGTAATATAATTTATATTAAATTTCTTTAAGCTGTAGTTAAACTAATATGTGTTTTTATTATGCTTTCATAAATAACCTTGACTAAAGGCGCTATCAAAAAATAGTGGTCTTGCTTTTATTGGAGGGGAAATGAGAAGCAAATTTACAAAAATAGTAGCTACGATTGGACCAAGCTCGAGAAATTACGAGTGTATACGCGAAATAATAGAAAACGGTGCTAATGTTATCAGGCTGAATTTTTCGCACGGTACTTTTGACGATCATAAACAGTCTGTAGAGATGGTAAGAAAGGCTGCCAAGGATTTGGGACATTCCGTTGCAATTTTTCAGGATCTTCAGGGACCTAAGATCAGAGTCGGAAAACTAGACGGTGAATACATAGAGATCGAAGATGATGAAGAGCTTATAATTACAACCGATGATATAGTCGGCGGCGTAATTGACGGCAAGAAAAAAATATCTATAGATTATTCGAATCTCCACAAAGAAGCATCTGTCGGTAACCGTATTCTTCTCGACGACGGACTTATGGAGCTTCGTGTTGAGAAAATAGACGGAAAAAATATCCATACCAGAGTAATAAACGGCGGTAAGCTTAAGCCGAGAAAGGGCGTAAATTTTCCACATGTAAAACTTAACATTTCGGCAATTACTGATAAGGACAGAAAGGATCTAGCTTTCGCGTTTGAAAACGATATCGATTACGTTGCTCTTTCTTTTGTGCGCGACGCGAAAGACGTCAGAGAACTTATCGAGATTATGCTGAAAGATTACGGAAAAAGAATTCCTATTATATCCAAGATCGAAAAACCTGAAGCTTTTGATGATATAGACGATATCATTGAAGTTTCTGACGCTATAATGGTTGCGCGCGGTGACCTCGGAGTTGAAACTTCTCCGCAGGAAGTTCCGATTATGCAGAAGAGCATCATCAGAAAATGTAATATCGCCGGAAAACCGGTAATTACAGCAACTCAGATGCTCGAATCAATGATTACGAATCCGCGTCCGACAAGAGCTGAAGCGAACGACGTTGCGAATGCAATTCTTGACGGAACAGATGCTGTAATGCTTTCGGGTGAAACTGCTTCCGGAAAATATCCGGTTGAAGCTGTATCGATGATGGCGGATATCGCGCGTCAGGTTGAGAAGAGTCAGATATTCGAACGTGTTCTTTCGAGCAGACCTCTGACTAATGATGAGCTGGAAGAAAGCGCGAAAGAAGATGTTTCTTCAGCTATAAGTTTTGCAACTGTTGAGCTCGCTTATAAGGTTCACGCAAAATACATAGTGAGCTTTACTCACAGCGGCGGAACAGCAAAGGCTATATCAAAATACAGAACACCGATTCCGATTGTTGCGATTTCTCCTGTAAAATCTACAGTCCGTTTGCTCTCTCTTGTATGGGGAGTCTGGGCGTATGAAATGGGAACGGTTTCGACAGTAAATGAGCTTCTCGAAGGCGCGGTTGAAATGCTTAAAGTTAAGGAGCATGTTGAGAAAAAAGACATGCTTGTAATCACGGCCGGAGTACCTGTCGGTATTGCTGGTAGTACAAATATGATAAAAGTATACGAAGTTTAAGGCTTCGCCTTAAAAATCTTTTTTTGCATGGATCATGCAAGAATTTTCAAAGGGACGAGGAGCTCAGTCGCCGCTCCTCATCCCTTTGAGATCCCACTCCTGGCTTTTGTCGCGACAGAACTATCGCGCATTTCTTCGAAATGTCTGCGATAGTCTGCGCTTATTTGGTATTCGGCTTCGCCGAATGTTTTAAATATTATTATCCTCAATAATTACATGCTTTAGAAAAAATCTGCTCATCATCCTGTGCGCGACGATCAGAGATAAATTTGCCTTTAGCAAATTTTATTTATTTTCTATCATGCTTATTTTATCTAAGTGCTTTTTATGCTCCTATCATTCATATTAAAAACGGAATAATATTATTTCCTTTTAAATTCCTGCGTTACGCTATGATCAAAAACGCATAAGTAATTCTGCATTATGAAAATTACAAAAAATATCAATCGGTTTTCACATATCACCCAGTGCGGCAGGACTATGCGAGTCAAAAACAGAATGGATATACGTTGGCGTAAGGCAGAGAATTTCTATGCAGTTTATTTTAATATTCCGATTTCAGAAACATTGACAATTAAATTTAAGAATTATTTGGTTTAGTTTAAATTATAAATCTGAATATTATTGTTTAGCGCTGCTATATTAAGATGATATTGTTTCTGTTAATTCTTTTTTTTTTTTGAGAAATAGTCTGTTTTCTTTTTTTAAAGGATACGCCATAAACTACGTGTACGATAACAGCAGACTGGTAGCGGTGACGTATAGAGGCGGAGAACCGGTAAAATATACGTACGGAAACAGCAGTGATGATATGAACGGAGCCGGAAGACTGGTGAAGACGGAAAGCGGAAACTGCGTAGACGAGTACGGCTATGACTGGATGGGAAATGTAATCAAACATAAGCGCACAATAAAGGGACTTGACGGGAAGAAAACGGAGTATAATTCTTCGTATAGTTATGACTATTTCGGACGTATGAAAACGATGAAATTGCCTGACGGAGAGATTGTAACATACGGGTATAACAAAGGCGGACAGCTGAGCGGAGTCGGAAGCAGTAAGGGAAATCCGTATGTTAGCGGTATAAAATATAATCTGAACGGACAGAGAACAAAGATAGATTACGGCAACGGAACCGGTACTAGCTATGAGTATGATGAAAGAAATCACAGACTGAAGAGGCTTGAAACGAGAAACGCAAAAAGCATACTTCAGACGATAGAATACGAATACGACGCGACCGGAAACGTAACAGAAAGAGAAAGCGAAATGCTCGGAACTGACGGACGTATGAAGCGCGCGGTACATGAATACGAATATGATTCAAGCGGAAGACTGACAGAAGGAAGCGGAAAAGTCGAGAGAACGACCGGAGGAATACTGAGGCCGAATATAGTGAGCTATAAGAGCAAGTATGCCTATGACACGATCGGTAATATCCTCACGAAGACGCAGGCAGTGAACGGAGGCGAGTCGAATTTGAGCTGTGATGATACGTACACATACGGCGGAAAACAGCCGCACGCTGTAACGAAAGCAGGCGCGATGGTATTTACGTACGACGACAACGGCAACATGATAAAGAGAGAGAATGCCGAAACGAAGAACACGATGACATTAGTCTGGGATGACGAGAATCGTCTAATAAAGACGACGGACAGCTTCCACACAACTGATTATAGATATGATGCAAACGGAGAACGAATAATAAAGAAGAGCGAACTCGGTGAGACTCAGTACGTAAGTGCAAACTATATCGTCAGAAACAAAACGGTTATAAGTAAACACGTATTCGCAGGAAATCAGAGAATCGCGAGCACAGTCAGCATGAAAAATAACTGCGGAACGATGACTGAACAGAATACAATGTATTTTCATCCGGATCACCTGGGATCGAGCAGTTATGTGACTGATAAGAAGGGGAACTTCTTTGAGATGATTGAATATCTACCGTATGGTGAGACATTGTACGATGAGGCAGCAACGGTGGACAAGACGGAATTTAGATTTACCGGGCATTTGAAAGATGATGAAACAGGATTCTATTACTGCCATGCAAGATATTACGATCCGAAGATAGGAAAATTCTTAACGCCAGATGATAGAATAGACGGACTGTTCAGTTCCGCCGGACAGAATATGTATATGTACTGTCATGGTAACACAATTATGTTTAATGATCCGGATGGGCATGATTATGAAGATGCTAAAGGAAACACGAGGCGTGGAGAAACTGGACAGGATACTCCGGTAAAAGGCGGTGAGTTTGGATGGAAAAAAGCAGAACCTTCTTATAAAGGATACTCCCAAACTCAAAATGAAAAGCGTGCAGCTGAATTTAATGAAAAAGTTAAAGTGATCAGTGAGCAAAATAAAGATAATATATGTTGGACATCACCGAAGAGAGAATCACGTCCTGGATATCCAGAATGGGCATATACGCCCAAACTTGAAAATCTATATAACAATCTAATTGATACTGGAGCATATGAAATTGCTGAGCAAATAGGTGATGCTTATATTACTGCAATATATAATAATCCAATGCCATATTTTACTAGATTGAATTATCAATTGCCTAATGGAGTTGGTCCAAAAAGTGATAAACCATCGGCAAGATGGAAAAATAATAAATACATCATGAAGAATAAATCTCGAGGTTTTTGGTATATAGATAATGTGCACTTTCTTGATAATGGAAAAATTCATTGGGATCCCAATAATCCCCAGGAAGGATTTCTTTATAATAGCGAACATGTTATTTATGATTATGGAAGAGTTCAAACACCTGAACCCAAATTTATATTTTCATTCTAATAATGGAGTAAATTATATGAAGTTGATACAATTTATATTTCTATTAAGCATATTCACCTTAACCTCATGTATGCATAGGACAGTTAATTATGTTGATCAAGATGGTGAGACTTTTTATATTAAATCAAATAGCGATATTGATCATGAATATAATTATGGGGTATCATGTGATTATTTACAAAACGATTATGTGTCATGGAAGGCGGAAGATAATGATGAATATAATGATTTTCTAATGAATAAAATGGTTTTTCTAATAGGTATTACATCCAAAAATGGATATTTGTTGAAGAATTTAAAATGTTCAATTGAGAACATTGAAACGAAAGAGAAGTATATTGAAGATGGTTTGTTGTATGACGGTAAATACCCTTTTGTAAGATATGATAATATTGATAAATTTATACAAGATGGAATAAATTCAGATCATTTTCGGATATCAATATATTATGACGAAGAAAAAATGAAAGATTTAAAGAATGCTCGAATAAGTGTATACGCATTATTTGAAAAAGAAGGTGACCAGAAGATTATTTCATTTTCAAGAGATGTAGAAAGAAAAATAGGAGTAATATCTTTTTTAAGTAAGGGATGGTTATGATTTTTGGGGCTTCCGGAATCAAAGCGAAATCAAACTGAGGTGTCCAAATATCTGGACACCAAGATGAGACAATTTCCACTATCTTGCGTTAGCGATCGAAGCGGTATCCTTTTGCGGAGCAAAAGATACAAGCGGAGAGCGCGGCGCAAGTATGAGATCTTTGAATGAATGGAGAATTTAATCAATCCGTGTTGATATTCCTTTCTAAACAAAAGACGAGCGCAACGCCCGAAATAAAAGCAAACGGAGAACGAATAATCAAAAAGAGCGAACTTGGAGAGACTCAATACATCAGCGCGAACTATATCGTCAGGAATAAAACCGTAATCTCGAAACACGTATTCGCAGGCAATCAGAGAATCGCGAGCACAGTCAGCATGAAGAATAACTGCGGAACGATGACTGAACAGAATACGATGTATTTCCATCCGGATCATTTGGGATCAAGCAGTTATGTGACTGATAAGAAAGGTAATTTTTTCGAGATGATAGAGTACTTGCCTTATGGCGAAACACTGTATGATGAAGCGGCGACTGTGGATAAGACAGAGTTCAGGTTTACCTCAAAGGAACAGGATGCGGAAACTGGGTTGTACTACCACGGAGCCAGATACCGAGATGCTAAAACTGGTATGTGGTTGAGTGTAGATCCAGCGTTAAGTCTCTATTTAGCTGGTAAAGGTAGTGAGGGAGGAGTTTATAATCCGAGTAATTTAAACTTATACTCATATTGTGGTAATGATCCAATAAATTACATTGATCCGGATGGTAGACTTAAAGTGTTTATATGGCGATTTACTGGTTCTCTGTCTGGTCAGAATTGGGGACATGCTTCAATGATGTTGGATAATGGTGAATATATAAGTTGGTGGCCAAATACAGATACTAAGGATACAATAATAGAATACAACTTATTGATTAAAAGTATATATACTGCAAAGGCTTATGAGAAGAGGACATACAAACAAGATGAAGAGGAAGAGAAGCATTCACCTGATTTTGTAATAGATATACAAGGTTTAGATGAAGATGCAATACTTAAATGGTGGAACGATTTTAAAACAAATAATTATTGGAAAACATTTTCGCAAAATTGTTCTACAACAATTGCAGATGGACTAGCTGCCGGTGGCGGTGATAAATATTCATCATTTATGGCTTCTTGGAATATTATATGGAAACCCAATGATGTTGAAGATTATGCTAAATCCATTAAAGCTGGATTAGATTTAAAAAAAGCAGAATCTTTAAAACCAAAAGAACACAAACCTTCTGAGATTTCTGCAGGGCATGAAGAGCGAAAAACTATTGATAAAACAGAAGATATTTATAGGGACGATCCATTATAAAGGGGGGGATTTGTGCAAAAAAAAATAATGGTTTTAGGAATATTATTTTTGCTAGGAGGACAAGTTGTGTATGGAAACGATAAGGATGAGAATAATAAACACTTGAAAGAAAAGAATGCTAGTAATCAGCAATACTTTTTTGAAAAATCGAATGTTGAAATAGAAAAATTTATTATAAAAGTTAATAATTTAAAAAACGGTATGGATATTCAAGAAGTAATAGAACATTTAGGCGAACCATATTCTAATAATGCCAGAAAAAGTAAAAAATGGAATGAATCATCTAAAGGAAGATGTTTGACTTATTATTTGAAAATGTGGAGGAAAAATTCTGTCAATGAATTAAAAGATAGTTATGTTTTAATTTATTTTGATGAAAATAATAAAATGGAAGATGTTATTATAAAATTGAAATAAAATATATTATTTATAATAAAGTTTATACAGCTAAAGTACCAGTGCCAGAATCAATTCAAAATCAAACTGAGGTTTCCAAATATCTGGACACTCAGATGAGATTCATGGTATGCTTTGCTCGTTAGCGATCGAAGCGGTATCCTTTTGCGGAGCAAAAGATACAAGCGGAGAGCCCGACCCGACATTATTAGAAAGAATTTGTTGAAACATTTAGATAAATAGCTCTTTGAAATTATTACACGCAAGGGAAAGGGGAACGCCCAGAACCGTCGATAACAAACACACGACGGATTACAGATATGATGCAAACGGAGAACGAATAATCAAAAAGAGCGAACTTGGAGAGACGCAATACGTAAGTGCAAACTATATCGTCAGGAATAAAACGGTCATAAGCAAACACGTATTCGCAGGAAATCAGAGAATCGCGAGCACAGTCAGCATGAAAAATAACTGCGGAACGATGACTGAACAGAATACGATGTATTTTCATCCGGATCACCTGGGATCAAGCAGTTATGTGACGGATAAGAAAGGTAACTTCTTCGAGATGATAGAGTACTTGCCGTATGGGGAGACATTGTACGATGAGGCAGCTACGGTAGATAAGACCGAGTTCAGGTTTACCTCAAAGGAGCAGGATGCGGAGACGGGATTCTATTATTATGGGGCGAGATACTATGATGCGAAGCTCTGTAAGTGGATAAGTGCTGATCCGATACTTGAAATGTATTTACAAGGAAAACCAGCAGGTGGTATATATAATTCCGTAAATATGAATTTATATGCTTATTGTGCAAACAATTCTGTTAGATTTGTAGATACTGATGGCAATCATTTTGAATTTTATGCAAATATTGATGATTGCTTTCAAGGGGGAGATAGGAATAATTTAGATCGTAGAGTATTAGTGAGTACTTATATCGATGGTAATGGTAAAGTTTTTGTAAAACAAGATTCGTCAGGTTCTAATTTGTTGGGGTGGAGTAATACGGCAGGCACATCTTATCGAAATGAGGATGGAACTCCTTTAGCTTCAGTATTGGTGAGGCAAGAAGATAAACTGTTTTTGATGGAAATAATGTCAACTGATACTATTGCACCCGATGGAAGGGAGCCAAATCGTATAATGCACTATAATTTAAAACCTGTAAACGAAGATACTGGAGAAGTTGACACTAATAGCAAAAACTGGAAAATCAACCAAACTGCAGAATTTACTGATAGCAGAAAAGGTAATGCTTCAGTTTCAAGGAGTGCTAAATTGAAAATTATTACTGGGTATAAAGCATCTGGTAATAAAGAGGGTCGAAGTGATGCTGATACTGCAGGTTTTGTGAAAGATTGGAAATATGAGCCAAATGGTAATTTTACTGGAAACGAATTTCCAAACAAAAATTATCGAATACAGCAAGATACTAATGATAAAGGAAAATATTATGATAAGAAAAAAGAAGTTCCCAAATAAAACAAAATACTAATAATAAAGAGAAACATTATGATAAGAAAATTAAATAAAAAGTATATATTATTATTTGCAATACTTTTGCCATTATGGTTGTTCCCAGATAGCTATTTGAATTATTCTTGGAAGATATTGGATGAATATTTTGTTTTTACTTTAAATAAAGAAGTAGAATTGAAAGAAAATAAGGATAATTTATCAACTACTGTTTTGAAAATACAACCGAGGACACAAGTTAAAATAATACAATATGATGACACTAAAAAATGGTGTAAAGCTTTTGTTTTTGATGAAAATATACAAAAAAACATTGAAGGATGGATTGAATATCGTTATATAATTGATAAGACAAAATTTAAGAATGGGAATTGCGGGATAAATAAAATCATAAAAAAATATGAAGACAGTGTTTTTATAAATATTATTAAGATGAATGGGCATTTTTGTACAATTTTTGTAGGTATGCAAAATGGAGAAATGAAGTATGTAATTCATAGCGGAAAGGTTATGTTAAAAGATAATGTTATATGGCTAAAATATGATGGTTTTAGTTTGAATGAGCCTATGATATTTTATGTCGATAATTCAGAAGTATATGATTATAGAACTGGAGAAAAGGTTTATTCTGATTAAATCAATAATATT
The DNA here is from genome assembly GCA_022704645.1 of Spirochaetota bacterium. Lineage (GTDB taxonomy): Bacteria > Spirochaetota > UBA4802 > UBA4802 > JAFGJZ01 > JAKJGA01. The sequence goes on along the minus strand of JAKJGA010000004.1, from coordinate 5,300 downwards.
ATAATTGATCTTGCAAAAACCAGGACTGCCAGAACCGAAGCATTCCCAAATAACCAGGAGCTCTCTATGCTTATAAAGAAAGAAAAGATAGAAGACTTTGAGTTTATGGATGTAGAGCCCGAAGATGAAGAGCTGAGAGCAATAGTGATGGAAGACTAAGATAATGCAAAGAAAAAAGCCGAAGAAGAATATATTGAAAATGTTAAGAGGGTTGGGAAATTGAAGTTTATTGAGGCGATGAAGGGGGGAGATTGAAACTGTCTTTTCTGTTTACTTGATTTCAAGTGTTACTTTTAACACTTGAATTACTTCGGCTTCAGAAGGAGTGAGACCTTTGAGGGAAACATGAGTCCTGGTATCATCTTGTTTTTTTAAATTTTATGGTGTAGTGAAGAGCTTTCAAAATAGGAAATAGAGTTTTAAGAGATGCATTTTTATTTTTCCCTGAGCGTAAATTTTGGATCATAGTTGCGGATATGCCTGTTTCTTTTGAAAGGGTTCTGACTGATTTATTTTCTGCTTCCATGGCCTCTATTAAAAGCTCTGAAATAAGAAAATCCTGATAGCCTTGATCGAATTTGGCTTTTCTTTTTTTGTCTGACATTATTCTATCGAAAGTTGAAATAGTTTTGGTTTTCATAATAGTTTTCCGCTTTTTCTTGATAAATTCCTTCTGTGTTTTAATTCAAATACTTAAAGTGAGAAATTTCTGATAAATTACTTTTTCTTTCTAAGTCTTTTGCCTATGATTTTATAGATTTCTTCTTTGTCTCTTTTTCCGATTCCCCATATTTCTATGATTTCTATTTCTTCATCAATCAAACGGTATACAATACGATAACTTTTGTTATCAATATAGGTTTTGTAAAATCCTGTGAGATTAACGTTAAACTTATTGCCTAGATGCTCTCCAAGAAAGGGTTGTTTTGATAATTCATGAAGTTTTTTATCTACTTTTTTCTTAATGCTTCCATCAAGTTCTTTATAGTCTTTGGCAGCTTCTGGAATGAATTCTATAGGATGAATCATGATCTATTTTATATCATTCCACTTGATATTGTTTTTTCGATTATATTTTAAGAGACGAGACTTAATGATATCATCTATTTCGTAATGATCAACCATCTCATTCAAGTTTGTGAGATATTCATATTCACTCGGAGAGAGAATAACAGCTTCCATTTCATTATTTTTTAAAACATATAATGGGGATTTTCCGGAAGAAACAGATCGTATTTGCTGTGTTAGTTCTCGTTGTAATTTTGTAATCGGAATCATCTTTTCTGTGTCAACAAGCATAATAACCTCGTCTATGTGCAAATATGATAATAATTGTATGTATTGTCAATGTTTTTCTCAGTTGTGTAATTATAAAAAGAAAATAAGGAACTTCTAAAAACAGGCCATAAAAATCATTCTTGACGAACAAAAATGTGGCATATACTAAATTGATCAATGAAAGCTTTGCACAAGGAAAATATTTTTTTTCATGAATATAGTCATATAATTACATTCTTTTTTGAAAATAGAGACAATTACAGATATGACGCAAACGGAGAACGAATAATCAACAAGAGCGAACTTGGCGAGACACAATACGTCAGCGCGAACTATATCGTCAGGAATAAGACAGTAATCTCGAAACACGTATTCGCAGGTAATCAGAGAATCGCGAGCACAGTGAGCATGAAGAATAACTGCGGAACGATGACTGAACAGAATACGATGTATTTTCATCCGGATCACCTGGGATCAAGCAGTTATGTGACTGATAAGAAAGGGAATTTTTTTGAGATGATTGAGTACTTGCCGTATGGGGAGACTCTTTACGATGAAGCAGCGACTGTGGACAAGACTGAGTTCAGGTTTACCTCAAAGGAACAGGATGCGGAGACGGGATTGTATTATTATGGGGCTAGGTATTATGACGCGAAGCTCTGTAAGTGGATAAGTACTGATCCGATATTGGAAAAGTATCTAAACAATATTCAAAAGAAGAAAATTATAACAAAAGATTTTGATTTATATCAATATGGTCACAATAATCCAATTAACATGATTGATCCTGATGGCAGAAAAGTTAAATCTACAGATGTAACTCAGAATGAAAAAATATTAACGGATATAAATAGAGCTGCAGGTGGAGGTTTTTACTTTGATAAAAATAATGAGTTACAATTAAAAGAAGGTAGTGAGCCTACAGGGAAATATTCAAAATCATTTAGAAAGATATTAATGGAAGAAATTAAAAATGAAAATAAAGATATATATATTCATTATGGAAAAAGTTACAAAGAAAAAACTATTCAAGGTGAAGATAGATATTCACCATTATATCTTAAACATGATAATCTTCCCGTTGGTCGATGTGGTTATGCTGATAAAGAAGGAAAAGATATTTTTGTTGCAGTTTCTGATTTTTCTGAAATGGAAAAAGGTGGTGTAGATAAAAAGATTATTATTGATGCTAGAACTTCAATATTAATGCATGAACTTGGAGGACATGGAATACCTACCATAAGAGGATTAAAAGGTAAAAATGCTGCTTACATAGGAATTGAAATGATAAAAGAAGCTGGTATTAATAATTATTTCTGGACCAATAAAGGGGCTAATGATAGTCATGATGGGGAACTTCCTCAACAAGGAAAATATGAAGATAGTGGTACAAAATGGCTAACTCCATAAAAAAGAAAATTATATTGGTTTTTATAATATTATTTTTTGCAAATATATTTGCACTAACGGATAAAGAATCTTTATCCGTTAGAGTATTTGAAAAAAATAATATATTAAATCTAAAATTTACGTATACTGGAACTAGTTCAATATTTGTAAAAGAAAAAACAGCTATAGTTGATCCATATTATACGGTAATTATAAAAGATTGTGAATTAAAAGAAGTTCAGATATCCTTATTGTACTATCCCAAATACAATTCAATTGATGTTATTTCTAATTCTAAATCTAAATATATAAAAATAAATAATGGATTTAGGTATAATTACCTGATAGACAAAAATGATATAATTTCATTTTTAAAAAAAGAGTATAAAGAAGTGAAATTTGGAAATAACATTAAAATTTGTTTTATAGAACATTGTTTATCATTACAACAAGGTAATGAATGTATTAAAAATGGTCTGATAACATACAAGTATTGTAAATATATTAATGATCAAAAAATTATAAGGTCCAATTATGTAGTATTGCAATTTTAGTGTAAAGTATTTATATTCGCATGAATTTTACAATGATGGTATTCACCGTGCCAGAATCAAAGCAAAATCAAACTGAGGTGTCCAAATATCTGGACACAGTAATAGAATGGAATTAAAGGGAGAAGGAAAAACTGAAACTTAAAGAACCATTGAAGGGGAGAAGTTCATGGTAGCTTTGCGCGTTAGCGATCGAAGCGGTATCCTTTTGCGGAGCAAAAGATACAAGCGGAGAGCGCGACCCGACATTGACAGAAAGAATTTGTTGAAAGATTAAGATAAGTAGTTCTTTGAAATTATTACAAGCTAGAGAAAGGGGAACGCCCGTAACAAAAGAAAACGGAGAAAGGATAATCAAGAAGAGCGAACTTGGTGAAACGCAGTACGTCAGCGCGAACTATATCGTCAGGAATAAGACGGTCATAAGTAAACACGTATTCGCAGGCAATCAGAGAATCGCTAGCACAGTCAGTATGAAGAATAACTGCGGAACGATGACTGAACAGAATACGATGTATTTTCATCCGGATCACCTGGGATCAAGCAGTTATGTGACTGATAAGAAGGGGAACTTCTTCGAGATGATAGAGTACTTGCCTTATGGAGAAACTCTTTACGATGAAGCTGCTACGGTGGACAAGACAGAGTTCAGGTTTACCTCAAAAGAACAGGATGCGGAGACTGGATTGTACTACCACGGAGCCAGATACCGGGATGCTAAGACTGGTGTGTGGTTGAGTGTAGATCCATATCTTGCAAATGGTAATTATTTCCCTGTGCCTCCAGTAAATGATAAAGCTAGAGAAAGAAATAAGAAGCTCCCTGGCATGGGCGGCGTGTTCAATTCAGTTAATATGAATGCGTATCACTATGCTGGAAATAATCCGGTTAGATATGTCGATCCTGATGGGAAGAAATATGTTTTACCTGCTAAAAAGGGGTATTCCTTAGAGGATAGGACTGTTCCAACTAAAATTGAAGATGTCGTTGCTAAATTGAAAAGCAATGAAAAATTTAAAAATTATATGAAGGAATTCGCATGTGCCCAAACAGCAGCAATTATTAAAGCATCATCAAGTGGGGATGGGGATATGAGTAAGATGTATCCATTAAACAAATTGCATACTGGGGCAAGTGAAACAATAAAAGCTACAGTTGAAATTAAACAATCAGAGATAAAGGTTGGCGATTTAATAACATATAATGTCAGACCTGAAAGAGAAAAAGAGACTAGTATAACAGGACATATCGCAACTGTATATGATATAATAACTTTAAATGGTAAAGCAGTAGGTTATAAAGTTGTTGAAGGACATACGAAAGATGCTCCGCAAACAACACAAATAATTTGGGCAAATCAATTGGATCATGGAATTGATTCAAGAGGTCATACTCCTTTTCCTTTTATTGATGGACATGATTCAGATTTGGAGTTTCATTCAGTACGTCGTTGGATAACACCATTAAAATAGGAGAAACAAAATGAAAAAAATACGTTATATTGTTGTGATAAGTTTGATTATTTGTTTATTATTTTTTATAAATAATTATGTTAGAATGAAAAACAATTTCAACATGATACTAGGTTTGTCTGATGTAATAATTTCTTTGGAAAAATATTATAAGAATAATAAAAAGTACCCGGAAGAAATTGAATTTTTATTTCCAAAGTATTTAAGTAAGAAACCACATCTTCCTTTGAATTATGTTTATTATTATGAAAATAGCAAAGACTATACGATCTATTATGAATACGAAAGAACAATTTTAAGAGAAAATTTATTTTATGTTACATACAAAGCTTCTAGAAAAAGTTGGAAAATTGAAGAATTACCTTAATAAATAAGGGAGTAGTGATAGAGTAAATAAAAATGGTTCATTGTCCATCCGCTATTGCGGAGATGAAATAAATTCCACTATCCTGCGTTAGCGATCGAAGCGGTATCCTTTTGCGAAGCAAAAGATACAAGCGGAGAGCGCGGCGCAAGTATGGAATCAAAAAATCATTGGAGTGTTTAATCAATCCGTGTTGAAATTCCTTTCTAAAATAAAGACGAGCGCAACGCCCGAAATAAAAGCAAA
>JAKJGA010000324.1 GCA_022704645.1 Spirochaetota bacterium | reverse complement strand
GATAATGTTGAAGTTCTGATAGAGTCCGGTGATTATATTCCTAAAAAGGTAATCGTTAACAAAGATGACCGGAGGATTGACGAATCTCTGGAAAGGATTGAAAAAGGAAAATCTTTTGTTGTTGAAAATGTCAATTTTGAATTCGGAAAGGCGCATCTGAGAAAAGAGTCGCTAAATATTCTTGATAATCTGGTCAATACGATGAAGAAAAATCCAAGACTAAGAATTGAAGTCAGAGGTTATACGGATGATGTCGGAGATGAAAAATTCAACCAACGGCTTTCTGAAAAAAGAGCAGATGCAGTAACCGATTATATGATAAAAAACGGGATTTCTCCGGAAAGAATTAAAGGGATCGGATTCGGAGAGAAAAATCCGATAGCGGACAATAAAACGGCTGAAGGCAGAAACAAAAACCGAAGAACGGAATTTTTCATAGCCGATAAATAATCGGCTATGATTTCCTTCTTACGCAGATTACGGTCAGGTCATCAGTAAGAACATCAGTACCGGTGAAATCGTACATCTTTGTTACAACATGATTTAGAATATTTTTAGAATCATTCCGCGGAGCTTCGTTGAGAGAATTAACGATTCTTTCGATTCCGTATTCTTCGCCTTCAGCATTTGATGATTCATTCAGGCAGTCTGAGAAAATAAGAAGAGTATCGTCTTTCTGCATTTTAAAAGTGAGAAGGCTGAAGTCGGTTTTCATTGCCTCAAGTCCGAGAAAAAGTCCCTTGTAGTTTGTATTATCAGTTGTTTTAACTATTTCAGAACGGCCGAGATCTCCTCTTCGAATGATGAGTTCTGTGTGGCCGGCGTTAACATAATCAATGAGATCTCCTTTAAACTTCAGCATTATTCCGGTAAGATAATTATCAATATTGCCGAGCTCGTTTATTAGTTCTTCATTGATAGCTTCAAGAATTTTGTTTAGAGGTTTGCGGTAATTTTTTGTGAAAATTCTTGTCGATATAGATTTTGCAATCATTGTTATCAGTCCGGAGGCAATACCGTGACCGGATACATCCATTAAAGAAAGACCTAGAAGGTTTCCGTCATTGTCCTGATAAAAATCGTACATGTCTCCTGATACGCCCGCCATTGGTCTAAAGTAGAAAGCAATATCCCATTCTTCGGAAAGAGGTGGCATTTTAGCGTACAGACTGCTCTGCACATTGGAAGCAATTTTCATGTCGAGATCCATGATTTTGCGCGCTTCTTCAAGACTTCTGTTTGTTACACTGAGATTTTCATTGCTTTTCTCAAGTTCTTCCTTGGCTTCAAGGAGCTGTTCAGTTCTCTGTTTTACAAGAAGTTCAAGATGATCTCTGTAATTTC
>JAKJGA010000088.1 GCA_022704645.1 Spirochaetota bacterium | reverse complement strand
TTTCAGGGAAATATGAGTTATCATATGCTTTTTCCATTGATCCGGTTGATCTCGGATATAATAATTCGATTTCACTTTCGGCGGTTTTTTAATGACGTCCAAAGTCAGAATAATGGGTATCCTGAATGTAACCCCGGATTCGTTTTATGACGGCGGAAAATATAATAGTCTTGATTCGGCGCTTTTCCGTGCCGAAGAGATGTTAAAAGACGGTGCGGATATAATCGATGTGGGCGGAGAATCGACGCGTCCCGGTTCGGATGAAGTGTCCGAAGATGATGAACGTGCCAGGGTTTTGCCGGTTGTAGAAAAAATTGTATCAGAACTGGGGGCTTTTGTCTCAATAGATACGATGAAATCAAAGATTGCGGATGAGGCTCTTGCTGCAGGCGCCAGAATGATAAATGACGTCAGCGGATATGAATATTCACATGATATGCCTTCTGTTGCGGCAAAGCATAATGCGGCACTTGTAATAATGCACATGAAGGGAAAACCGAAAACTATGCAGGATAATCCTGTTTATGTAAATCTTATAGAGGATATTTGCGCTTTTCTTTCCAGAAAGGCAGAATCGGCTATTGAAGTCGGCGTTAAAAAGGAAAATATTATTCTCGATCCGGGTATAGGATTCGGTAAAACGCTTGAAGATAATTATAGAATTATTTACAATGTCGACAGCTTTAAAAAGCTCGGCTATGATCTTCTTATCGCGCTTTCGCGGAAGTCTTTGATCGGCGGACTTTATAACTGTCCGGAGGACCGGCTTCCGGCAACGATAGCCCTTAATTCTGTCGCGGTACTTGGGGGCGCCGATATAATTCGCGTGCATGACGTGAAAGCTCATAGGCTTGCTTTATCTGCTGTTGAAATGCTTGGGAAGGTGTGCTGAATGCCTCAGTTTTTTTACATAGCGATGATGAGAATATCGGAAGTATGGGATTACATGCGTGTAGCTGTAGATATCCTTCTCGTTGCCGTATTGTTTTATTATGTTTACCGTTTTTTGTCACATACCAAGGCTGTTCAGCTTCTCAAAGGGCTGATTGCCATTTTCATATTTTCTGTTATATCAAATAAGCTTCAGCTGGATACAGTCAATTGGATAATAACAAATCTGACTTCATATTTGGTTTTGGCTGTAATAGTTCTTTTCCAGCCTGAGCTACGGCGGCTGATCAGCCAGTTTGCGCAAAGAAGCTGGCTTTCTGCATCATTCAGTGAAGATGCTCTTCAGCTGGATGAACTTGTCAGTGCTGTAATCAGTATGTCTGAAGAAAAAACCGGTTCATTGATCGTAATCGAAAGAAACAGCGGTTTGAGAAATTATATTGAATCAGGTGTTGCAGTAAATGCAGGAATAAGCGAAGAGCTGATACGGACAATTTTTCATCATAATACAGATCTTCATGACGGAGCGATTATTATTCAGCAGGGGAAAATTGCTGCTGCTGCTTGTTATCTTCCTTTGTCTGATTCGAAGCAGATAAAAAAACATCATGGAGCACGTCACAGAGCGGCTTTGGGAATTGCTGAAGAAAGTGATGCACTTGTCATTTTGACAAGTGAGGAAACCGGAGGTATTTCCATAATGGTCAACAGCAAGCTTTATTCAAAAATCAGGCCGCAGGATCTGAAAAACATGATAATATATTTTATGAATCCCAAGACTGCTTATGAAGGGAAGTATTCTGTCAAATGAAAAGCATTGAATTTCTGAAAACATTTTTTTCGAGGAAGAGTTTTCTTCCGAAAATAGTGGCGCTTGCGTTTGCGGTTCTTCTCTGGTTTTATATCGGAAGCAAGAAAGTCGGAAGTGTTTCTTTTAATATAAACGTTGTTCCGATTAATCTGTCTGCCGATATGGTTGTAACCGAATTTCAAAAGAAGTCAGTCGTTGTTACTCTTCGCGGCAATAAAGAAGATATTAAAAATGTAAGTAAAAAATCTATTTCTGTTGAAGTGGATCTCCGTAATCCTGTAATTGGGAAACTCGCAAAATATGATTTGAATATAAATTTCTCTGAGCAGTATGAATCTCTGAAATATGAACTTTCTGATAAAAAGATGTTCGTTCTTGTTGATCGAAAAGCAGTTAAGCGGGTTCCCATAAACCTTAAGATTGAAGGTAAAGTTGAAGAATCATTTGTTATCGTGAATACAAAAATGAATCCGGAATATTGCACGATCAGCGGAGCCGAGTCGGAGATAAACTCAATTGAAAGCGTTGAAACTGAACCTGTTGTTATTTCGGGAGAAAAAACAAATTTTAAAAAGTCAGTGCGGATAACAGTCCCTGACCGTGAAAAAATCGGAGTGCAGCCTGAATTTATTACTGTAAATTTTATGCTTTCACCGGAAAAGGATGTTATGAAAATAAGCGTTCCTGTTTCTGTACGCGGTGCCGGCCATAATTATGATTACAAGATTTTGACGAAAAATATAGATCTGTTTCTTAAAACTGATGAGGATAAACGTGTTGATGAATCTGAAGCAGAAGCATATATTGATATGTCTTTGTATGATGTGCGGTATGATCAGGATATGAATTCTGAAGGAGTCGCGATTAAGGATTTTCCTGTTAAGGTTATTTTTGATAAGAGAAAAGATATTAATTTTGTGTCGATTGTTCCTGAAACAATCAGCGTTAAGATCCGCAGGAAATGAGGCAGTATGGGAATTCTTTTAGGCGTAAATATTGATCATGTTGCTACACTGAGGCAGGCAAGAGGCGGTTCGGAGCCTTCGGTAATTGATGCAGCCCTTATCTGTGAACGCTGCGGAGTAAATGGAATAACAATTCACCTGAGGGAAGACAGACGGCATATTCAGGATGCAGATCTTTTTCAGATTAAAGAGCGCATTTCGATTAAGCTTAATCTTGAAATGGCGCTTTCTGATGATGTTATCTCTGTAGCCAAAAAGGCAAAACCTTTTATGGTAACGATTGTACCTGAGAAGCGTATGGAAGTTACTACCGAAGGCGGTCTTGATGTTGTTTCTAATTTTGAAAAAATTAAATCACTTGTTGAAGATTTTAAACAATCAGGAATTGCATCATCGCTTTTTATCGAACCGGATATGAAGACCATCGATTATTCTTTTAAAACCGGCGCTGAATATGTTGAGTTTCATACAGGAAGCTATTCGCTTAAAACTGATTCAAACGATATTGACCATGAGCTTAAACGCTTATATAATGCATCTTCTGCGGCAACAGCTATAGGTCTAATTGTCAATGCCGGTCACGGTCTGAATTATACTAATGTTATTCCTATTCTTAAAATGGAAAAACTTCACGAACTTAATATCGGACATTCGATTATTTCAAGGTCAGTTTTCACAGGTCTTGAAAATGCAGTCATAGAAATGAAAAATATTCTGGACAGAGGCTGATGTGAGCGTATTAGCTTTTATTCTCATATTCATAGGCGTTGTTTTGCTTATGTTTTTTTTGAAGATTGCTTATGCAATCTTCCGGATGTTTTATTCCGTCAGAAAAATTACAAAAAATGCCAAAAAAGCTTCATTTGCCAAATCAAATAATTCAAGACAGACAGGTTCAGGGAGGATTATCGAGCTTGATAAAGATCAGTATAAGATCGATTAAACCCCTGCTGTGTCTGTTTTGCCTGGTGATTTCTTTTTGTTCAAAAGAGAAAGGCGAATTCGCATATAAATTTGCCGATATGGACGGTTACCGCAGACTTGATTCAGAAGCGGAATTTTCCATTAATGATAGGATTCAATGGATTTATAAATTTCCCAAATCAAAAGAAGATCGGAAGCTTGGAATTGTTGTTCAGAAAAAAGAAACTGTATGGGTTGATGTTTATAAAGATAAAGGTGTTGTTTTTCCGGCTTCGGGAATTTATTACGGTGAAATCGATTCGCTTGAAGAGGGACGTTATCGTATAACGGTTATGCAGCTTGACGGTCTTGATTATAAATTCTATGATGAAATTGAAATAATTGTAAACGACTTCGAAGAGGAATATTAGTGTTCAGTGATCATTTCGGAAATCCGATTGAACTTGATTCCGCTTCGATTTTTTCGCGTGGATGTGCATATATTCTCGACAGAATATTTCTTGGTATATTCTGGCTTCTATTTATATGGCTTGTAATATTTCTTCAAAAACTCGGAATCTGGGATTCTCTGGCATCCGCATCCGATTCTATTACATCAGAATCTGCATCAGGAAATGATCTTAGTGAAATTGCGATGACCATCATCATTTCAATATTAGTCTTTATAGCCTATGCTGTATTTTTGTTTCCTGTAACATTGAGTGAATATTTTTTGAAAGGACGTTCACCGGGTAAGCTTATATGCGGAATAGCCATAATCAGTGAAAATGGAGAAAGACCTTCTTTCTATCAGATATTTATGAGGGCGATTCTGCGGGACATAGAATCGATGTTCGGGGTTATCTTTATTCTTGCAACGCCCCGGAGACAGACCTTTTATGATATTTTGTGTTCGACGGTTGTGAAGAATATGCGCAGGAAAAGAATGCATATGCCGGATATGAATTCTTCGAAAGGTGCTTTTGTTCTTGATTTCAGATATCAGGCAAAGGCAATTCTTTGGCAAAGGTATTATCTATCCATGATTCCGCAGATCATTTCCGGTAATCATTCCGAGATTTATACTGTAGAAAAGATAATCAGAGTGCTTACAGATAATATCCCTCCTATGAAAAACAGATTTATGATTGAAGGAGATGATGCGGTTTTGCAGAATAAGAAAATTCTCGAGAAATTTTCCGAGGCGCTTGACAGAGGAGGAGTCCAATGGGTGAGTCGCTGAGTAAATTTCTTTCGCGCCGTCCAGTACTTATTGATCCGAAATCTTCACGTAAGAAACTGCGTGACGTGAATTCTTTTTTTTCTTTCTGGAAGAAAATGGATTCAACCGCATCAGATATATCATTCATCAGATCTAGATATTTTGCTCACGGGACTATCGCAGAAAGATACCAGATGTACGTAAAAACGGTAATCTCTTTTTTTAAAACAGGATACAGAGATTCAAATGCCGTACTTTATCATGATAAAACGGGATCTTTTCGTGTTACTAAAAGACACATATTCTTTTCTTTCTTTTTAAGAAGACTCCGTATCCATCACGAGACTATGAGTTCTGCGTTTCCGTGGATTATTATGTTTGCAGTTCTTTTTACATCGGCTGCATTAGCCGCATTTGCTTCGACTTCTCTTTTTACTCATTATGGAGAATTTTTTCTGCCGCAGCATATTCAGGAAAATCTTTCGCGCGGAGAGCTTTGGACAAATGTATTGTCGGAGGATCCGGTCTCTGGAGGTGTAGGTATAATTGTAAATAATGTACTGGTGACTCTGAAAGCTTTTTGCTACGGAATAGTTCTCGGTATTCCCAGCATTTTCATTGCGGTTTTCAACGGATGGCATCTCGGAAGTATAATGGCCGCTACGCATAAGTTTTCGATGGCGCTTAATCTTGTTCAGTTTGTTTTAAATCATGGAATTCTCGAAATTTCGATAATTATTTTTTCTTCGGCTATAGGCATGAAGACAGGATTATCATTTTTCTTTGTTCCCAAGGGTAGTAAATTATCGTATTTTGCGGAAGAATTCTGGAAAGGAATTAACTCGCTGTTAATATTTTTTATGTGGCTTTTTGTCTGCGGAATAGTCGAAAGTCAGGTTTCCCCTGCGATGGGGAAGCGGATGGCTCACACTAAAGCAATTACGGAAGCTCTGATTACAGGTCTCATGCTTTTCGGTATATATTTTATTATTCATCATGGAGTTCATTTATATGCAGGAATTAAGAATAGAAAACGATAATATCGGTTTTGATAAACCGGCTATTGTGCGTAATGTCAGCGACATGCTTTCATCAGCGTTTAAGCATGTTCCTAAGATTCTAAAGAGCAATTTAAATCTGATAATTACAATGTCTATAGCTGCCTTGATTCTCGTCGGAGTGATGGATTATGCAGTAAATTATTTCTGGGCGGAGACAATTAGCAGAAAAATTAATGAAATTGTGGGAAGCGGTGCAGGAAATTATAACGAAGTTTTGCGAATGGCTTTGAAAGGAGCTAAAAAATTTATTCTCGCCTATGCGTATTTATTAATTATGATGCCGTTGTTTTATTTATGTTTATACTATATTTTTTATTCATATATCAAAAAGAGTGAAGCTTTTTCGGGTATGAAAATGAGAAGTTTTATAAAATATATAGTGATGCTCATTGTAAATAATTATGTTATGTGGATGTTTATATCCATTATTCTTATGATCCCGGTCGTTATAATAATAGTTATTATGAGTCTGTTTTCATTGTTGCCTGGAATAGGACCTTTTGTAATTCCATTTATTCAGATATTTATGCAATTAGGTTCTATAATCATTCAATTCCTTCTTATGCCTTTTATTTCTCAAGGCGTAATTCTTTCTGTTTTTAGAAAAATATATCCTATTAGGTGTATCAAGTTGTCATTTTTGATACCTTTTAAATCTTGCGGAAATAAAAGAGGTGGGCTTTTTGGGGGAAATTATTGGCGAATAGTACTTGTTAATTTAATAGCTGCGATCGTTTTTAGTGTTGGTTTTGGGTTAGTTGCTGTAATACTTTATATTATAGGAGCCTTAATTCCAGACAGAAGTGTTTTCGGTTATATTTCAACAGGTATAATATTTTCAGTTACCCTTCTAGTAAGGCTATTATTTTCAACTTATACATTTTCACTACAGACGGCTTATACGATTGAGAATCTTTATTTCGGAAATTATCCATACTTAGAGGAAATAAAGAATGCCTCAGCAGAATAATTCCGAACTTGCTGGACTCTGGGAGACTGA